>JAJYRV010000290.1 GCA_021793935.1 Actinomycetes bacterium
TGCTGCTCGCGGGGCAGAGGCGTTCCCGGTCCGCTTTTACCGTTCGGTCACCGCCTCGCAGGAAGGGCTGAGGAGTCCGCCCGGTCCGCGTCGCGGGATCGTCCCCTCTGCCGAAGCGGTCCTCCGTGCGATGTTGTCGACGCGCCGGGCTCTGCCCCATCGAGGCCCCCTTACCCCTATTGGGGATAACATTTTCATATGAAAGGGTTGCCCGTTAATCTGGGCTGGTCGAATAGAAGAGGGAAGGTCGCGTGGGAACGAGAGTCGATAAGGACGGCAGCGCGGGGGAGAATACCCGGCTACTTGCCCGCGCCGCGAATGCCGTCGACCGCCACATCGCCGACGCATTGACCGCTGAGCACCTCTCGGCGGATCAATGGCGAGTCCTGGACGTGTTGTCGAAGACGGACCAATGCACAATGTCAGTGCTTGCGGACGCGGTCGGTAGCAGCAGCGCCACGCTCACCCGCATCGTCGACCGCCTCGTTGGTCGCGGGCTGGTGTATCGGACGGCAGACGACGCGGATCGGCGCCGGGTGCTGGTGCAACTCTCGCAACGGGGTGCCGATAAGGTCGCCACCCTCCGGCCGGAAGTGAAACGGGCCGAGGCGTGCTTACTCGCCGATCTCACGGCCTTGGAACGCGACCAACTCACCGCGCTCCTCACGCGAGTGACCGGCGGCGTGCGCTAGCCGCGAACGATCACGTCCGCTCGACCTTTCGTCAGCGCAACCAGACGGCCATTGGGAAGATCGACGTTCTCCACCCACTCACTCGCCTCCTGCGCGGTTTCACCATGCGCCATGCGTCGGGAGAGGAGGCGCCGGCGCAACTCCCCGTCCGGAACGTCGAGGTACCAGACGGCGTCCAACAGCGGGCGCACACCCTCCCATCCCTGGCCCTGGTGGAGGAGATAGTTCCCTTCGGTGACGATGAGCGGGACCGCTGACGGGATCGGCAACGCCGAAGCGATCGCGATCTCCCGCGAACGATCGAACTGCGGGGCATACACCACCGGGTCGCTCGCGGCCCTCACCCGCCGCAGGAGAGCGGTGTAGCCCGCGACGTCGAATGTGTCCGGGGCACCTTTGCGCTCCCTGCGTCCCAGGGTGAGGAGCACCTCGTTCGAGAGGTGAAAGCCGTCCATCGGGAGACCCACGGCGCGGCCGCCGAGTTCCTGGGTAAGCGCGCGTACGAAGGAACTTTTCCCGCTTCCGGGCGGGCCGGTGATGCCGATGATGCGCCGCGTGGAGGAACCGGCAAGTTCGCGGCAGCGGGCGAGCAGGTGGGCCGCTGTGCGGATCTGGGGAGTTGCCGGAGTCACGGGGGAAGGGTACCCGCGATGGCGCGTTGTATCTACCCGACGAGAAAATCTCGCGAAAGCTCATGAGGATGGGCGAAGATGAGGAAATGCTCTCCTCCGAAGAAATTCTCGACACGTTCGTTTCCGTGGCTGACTCACTCGTCCACGATTTTGATCTGGTCGAGTTCCTGCACATGCTCGTCTCGCGCACCGCCGAGATCAGTGGCGCCGACGCGGTCGGAATTCTTCTTAGTGACGGCGAAGGAAACCTCGAGTGCATGGCGGCCTCCGACGATGACGCGCAGGTGCTCGAGGTATTTCAAGCGCAGTTGGAGGAGGGGCCGTGCCGCGACGCGCTCAAGATGGGCGAGCCGGTGGTGAACTTCGAGCTCAGTAGCGCCGCCGACCGCTGGCCCACATTCGTTCCCAAAGCCGTTGCGATGGGGTACGAAGCGGTCCACGCGCTACCCATGCGGCTGCGCGCGGAGCGACTCGGCGCGCTCAACCTGTTCAGCCCGCGGGCGGTGGAGTTCCACGACGAAGGACTCCGGATCGTGCAAGCGCTCGCCGACATCGCGACGATTGCCATCATTCAAGAGCGCAGCATCCGGCTCGCGGAGGACACCACGACCCAGCTCCAAGGAGCGCTGGCAAGCCGCGTCGTGATCGAACAGGCGAAGGGAATCCTCGCCCAACACAGCAACATCGATCCCGAGCAGGCATTCGTTCTGCTGCGCTCCTACGCGCGCCAGAACCGCTCGCGGCTACGAGAGGTGTGCGAATGGGTGGTCCATGATTCCTCCGCCGCCGACGCGCTCCTGGAGTTCCACCGGAACAGCCTGCAACGCCCCTGATGGTGGCCGCTCGCCTCCAGATCTTTCCTGCTGCAGGAGTCAAGCCCCTAGGCCGGCTTCGGCCCGCCGAGTACCTTCGAGTGACTGTAGAGGTCGGCCAGGGGGCCTAGAAGCGGCGAATCTCGCGAGTGGGGTGGGCGACGGGTCGCTGAGAGCGAGGGAGAACGTGCCGGAGAACAGTTGGCGTATGAGGGCTTACCGGCTCGCCCTTGACCACGTTCCTCCCGAAGGGGGAAACACTTTGGACATCAACGCGGTCTGTTGCGCGCTGTGCCGGGAGCTCGGGGCGCTCGAGGTCGCCGTCACCCTCGCGTCCTTGGAACCCACCGATGCGGTCCTCGGCGAAGCCAACGGCGGCGACACGCATCTGAGTGACGTGGAAGTGACGGCGGCCCAGGGGCCCGCCGGGGAGGCCGTGGCGCGCCGCCGCCCGTGCCTGCTTCCGCGCCTGGTGGAGGCGTTCGAGCGGTGGCCGGGATACGTGGCTCTCGCCGGTGAGCGGGGTGTGGCGAGCGTGTACGCGTTCCCGCTCGGAGTGAGGGCGGACCCCATGGGGGCACTGACCATCTACATGGCGAAGACCGATGCATTGGATGAACAGCAGGTGAGGCTCGCTCGCGGAGCGGCCGAGCTCGCCTCCGGGATTCTCCTCAACGACCGTCCCGATGTGCTCCAATTCAACAGCGCCGAGTGGTACAACGCCCGAGAGGGCAGGTCCGAAGTTTATCAAGCCCAGGGGATGGTGGGGGTGGAGCTGCAGCTGGCGTTGCCCGAAGCGATCGCGCTCATGCGAGCACACGCGTTTGCCACGGGGATGACGTTGACGGAGGTCGCGAGCGAAATCGTGCAGGGGCGGGTTTCCCTACGCAGCGATCGGTCGTGACGGCAGGGGAGTACCAGCAAGGAGGCCAAGGCGACTGCGGCAGCCGAGCAATCGCGCGGGGACGGCGCGATCCGCCCCCGCCTAGTTGCGGCGCGCCGGCTCGTGATCGTGGAGAACCTCGTTCGGACCTGTCGTTGCGGCGGGCTCCGGTTCGGGGATCATCTGCAGACCTTCGGATGTGTTCGCGCTGCGCAATAGCAGTTCGATCCACATCCGATTCGGGGTTGCCACACGGTTTCCCGAGAAGACGAACTCCACGGGAATCGTCGGATTCAACCAAATCGTCGACCGCCCTGACCCGCTGTCCAAGCCGTGTGGCCAGGACATCGCAAAACTCTCTCCTCGCCTAAGTTTGATGAGGATTACCGCCTTCAAATGTGCGAGCGTTCTATCCTCGATATCGACCTCGCGGCGACCCTGCCCGTAAATCAACTTACCCATGTCGTTTCTCCAAAATCGCGAATCAGGTTCTGCATGACTACCTGCGGTGAACTCTTGGATAAACAAAAACCCCGAGGACGCGCTGAAGCAATCTCCTGACTTGCACAGTTGGTGAGAT
>JAJYRV010000291.1 GCA_021793935.1 Actinomycetes bacterium
GCGTGGTCGGTAAGAAGCTCCCGAAGCTGACGCCGCCCGCGGTGCAGCCGCGACATCACTGTGCCGATGGGGGTGTTCATGATCTCGGCGATTTCCTTGTACGCGAACCCTTCAACATCCGCCAGGTACACCGCGAGCCGGAAGTCCTCCGGCAGTTCCGCGAGGGCTTCCTTGACCACCGAGTCGCCCAGCGATTCCAGCGCTTCGGTCTCGGCCGAACGCAGACCCCGCGAGGTGTGCGAGGCCGCCCGGTGAATCTGCCAATCCTCCACCTCACCGCTGTCGGATTGCAGCGGTTCTCGCTGCTTCTTGCGGTAGTTGTTGATGAACGTGTTGGTGAGGATCCGGTACAGCCAGGCTTTGAGGTTGGTGCCGGGCTTGTACTGGTGGAAGGCCGCGTAGGCCTTGGTGAAGGTTTCCTGGACGAGGTCCTCGGCGTCGGTGGGGTTGCGGGTCATCCGCAACGCCGCGCCGTAAAGTTGATCCAGGTACGGCATCGCGTCTTTGGTGAAGCGCTCATCACGCTGCTCAACCGTTTCTTCTTCCACCGGCGTCTGGGCATCGGAAGAATCGCTGCGCTCCGGCGCCGGCGAATCCGAGTTTTTGGGTGAGGTATCCATCCTGTATGAGCCTACCGGGAATTCCTTACCCGTGTCGCGGGGCGCCCACGCCGGAGCCTTCGGGCGTTCCAAAATTTTGCTACTCACACCAGCGATAACGAGTAGCGGGGGCCGATTTATTCCGGAACCGATATTGCGAAAGAGGTGGCGCATCGGCCCATCCTGCGATAGCAATGGGGGTATGAAGTTTATTCGTGTGCTCGCCCGCCCCCTACTCGCGTCCGTGTTCATCGTCGATGCGGTGGATGCGCTGCGCCACCCCGACGAGCATGCTCAGAAGTTGCAGCCGCTCGAAGGAGCGATCGACAAGGCTGGGGAGGCCGTGCCCGCGATCCCCACGAACCTGCGCACGTTGGTACGCGTACACGCCGGGGTGACCCTCGGTGCGGGGCTGCTGTTCGCGCTCGGCAAGGCTCCGCGAACCTCCGCCACGGTGCTCGCCCTCGCCTCCGCCCCAGCGGCGTTCGTTGCACACCCACTGCGCAGCAAGGAGCAGCGCGCCACGAACTTATCTGCGTTCCTCGGCAAGGCCGCCGCGATCGCCGGGTTGACCTTCGCCGCCGCCGACCGCAAGGGCGCCCCTTCGCTGGGATGGCGCTACCACAATTGGCAGGACCACCGGGCCGAGATCGCCCAGGTAAAAGCAGACGCGGTAACCGACTAGGTGCGTCCCACGTGGCGACCGGCCCGGCCGGGCACTCGTGCCCCCAGGTAGGCTGAGGGCCATGATGTCCCCTGATTCTTTGTGGCCTGCCCCCACGTCGACGGCGATCGACGCCCTCGTTCACGTACCCGGATCGAAGTCTCAAAACAACCGGGAGCTTGTGCTCGCCGCCTTGGCGGAGGAACCCACGACGCTCACGGGGGCATTGCAGTCACGGGATTCTGACCTCATGATCGATGCCCTCCGCGCCCTGGGCGCCGACGTCGTTGTCGAGGGAACCACGGTCACGATCACGCCAGGTCCGATCCAAGGTCCGGCGGAGATCGATTGCGGCCTCGCGGGCACGGTCATGCGTTTCGTCCCGCCCATCGCTGCGCTCGCAAGCGGAGAGGTCACCCTCGACGGCGATCCGCACGCCCGCGAGCGCCCGATGGCCCCGGTACTGCAAGCGCTCACCGACCTCGGCGTGCAGGTGACCTCCCCCGCCGGGCAGAAGCCGCCCTCGCACCTGCCCGTAACCATTCACGGCCAGGGCGCACTCGCCGGTGGTGAGGTCGAGGTGGATGCCTCCGCCTCCTCACAGTTCATCTCCTCCCTCCTCCTCGCCGCCCCGCGCTACACGAGCGGGCTCCGCGTGCGTCACGTGGGTGAGCGCAGCCCCTCGGTACCGCACATCGTCATGACGGTGGACGCGCTGCGCTCCCGCGGGGTGAAGGTGGAGACGGGCCGGGGCGAGTGGCGAGTCCACCCCGGACCGATCCGTGGGGGGACCGTCGCGATCGAACCCGACCTCTCGAACGCCGGGCCATTCCTCGCCGCTGCCCTCGCGACGGGCGGCACGGTGCGGGTCCCGGGCTGGCCGGCGCGCACGTCCCAGCCCGGTGATCTCCTTCGAGATCTCCTTACCCAGATGGGCGCCGAGGTGACGTTGACCGATGGCACGCTCCACGTCACCGGATCGGGGCGCATCGCTCCCCTGCGGGCAGACCTGTCCGCGGCGGGGGAACTCACCCCCACCCTCGCAGCCCTATGCACCCTTGCCGACGGCGAATCTGAGCTCACGGGTATCGCCCACCTCCGCGGCCACGAGACCGACCGGCTCGCCGCGCTCGTCACCGAAATCACCCGGCTCGGCGGGCACGCGCAGGAGCTTCCCGACGGTCTGCGCATCCGGGGCGGGGCCGCCGGTCTGCACGGGGCGGATCTGGAGACCTACGACGATCACCGGATGGCGACGTTTGCGGCGATCATCGGGCTCGCAGTCCCGGGGGTGCGGATCCGTAACATCGGCACCACCGCCAAGACGATCGCTGACTTTCCGGACATGTGGCACGAGATGATAGGTGTCTAGTGCGCCGGGAGTGGAGAGAAGAGGACGTCCGGATCCGACCGAGCCGCCGCGGCAGTCGGCCTCGCAGCAAGCTGCGGCCCAAGCACAGCGACGCCGTGCCGGGGATGGTGACCACCGTCGACCGGGGCCGCTACGACGTCGAACTCGACACTGGTGTGCGGGTGCGCTCCATCCGGGCGCGGGAACTGCGTAACACGTCGATCGTCGTCGGCGATCGGGTCGACGTCGTTGGGGATACCAGCGGCGCGCCCGACACTCTCGCACGGATCGTGCGGATCCACGAGCGCCAAACGGTGCTACGCCGGTCCGCGGATGATTCCGACCCGACCGAGCGGGTAATGATCGCTGGGGCGGACCAGCTCGTCGTCGTTTCCTCCGTCGCCGATCCCGACCCCTCCACGCGGATGATCGATAGGTTCCTCGTGGCCGCCTTCGACGCCGGGATGGACGCGGTGTTGTGCCTGACTAAGGTCGATCTTTCCGATCCCCAGCCCCTCATCGACCTTTACGCTCAGATCAACGTCCCCTCCGTGCCGACTGCCGTGCACAACGGCACGGTGCAGGGATTGGCTGCGCTCCGGGAACACCTCGTGGGGCGGACCTCGGTGCTCGTCGGTTCTTCCGGCGTAGGCAAATCCACTCTCGTCAACGAGCTCATCCCCGAGGCCGAGCGTGCGACGGGCGGGGTGAACGTCGTCACCGGCCGCGGGCGGCACACCTCCACCTCCGCCGTCGCGCTCCCCTTCGAAGGGGGCTGGCTCATTGACACCCCGGGAGTGCGTTCCTTCGGGCTCGCCCACATCGAACCCGAACAGATCGTCGCGGGATTCGAGGATATCTACGCCGCGACGAGCGCGTGCCCGCGCGGGTGTACGCACCTGGACCAGTACTGCGCCCTCGATGAGTGGGCGGCGCAGGCGGGCCCGGCCGCGGCCGC
>JAJYRV010000292.1 GCA_021793935.1 Actinomycetes bacterium
GATCTGTGAGCTCCGCACCGATGTTGCGATCTACCGGGAGGGCGCGGGACACAGCATCGAAGGGCTCTCCGGGTCGCCGTACTGGGAGGACGAGTCTCTCTTCCAAGCCGGGTACACCTATGGGTTCCTCAACGCAGAGATCGTGACCGACCCGGACATCGAGCTTGAGAATGGCAGGCTCGATGCCGAGGGGCCGCAGTACGGGGCGCTCATCGTCAATGGCACTGAGAATATGCAGAACTACAGCACGATGGCGTTAGAAAGCGCGGAGCAGATCGACGCGTGGGCAGCCCAAGGCCTACCGATCGTCGTCGTGGGCGACGTGCCCACCCAGGTGACTGGCTACGCTGAGGACGACGACGAGAAGCTCGCGGAGGTTTTCGCGCGCCTTCTCGACCGTGAGAACGTACGTGCCGTGGCATCCGAACAGGACGCCCCTGACGCGCTTCGTGATCTGGGAGTAGACCCCGCCGCTGATTTCGAGGAACCCGCGCCAATTCAGATGCAGCGCCGAGAGACCTCGGATGCGAATTACTATTTCATGTGGAACAGCAACGCCGAAACTGAGACGACAACAGTGACGCTCTCGGGCTCGGGTGAACCGTTCGAGTTCAATGCGTGGACCGGCGAGATTACCGAAGCGGCAAGCGCGGAACGAATTGATGACAACCACGTGCAGGTCGACGTCAGCCTTGCAGCAGCGGACGCAACGATCATCGCTCTGGCAGATCCCGAAGAAGTCGGCGTCGTGAATCTTCCCGCGGCGGAAGTGGCAGGTGAGGAGAGTGAACAGCACACTCTCGATTCCTGGACGGTCGACGTGACCTCTTACGAAGAGGGGGATGCTCCGACCGTCACGGACCACGTGGATCTGGGCGAGTTTGAGGTCCCGGTTGTCGGGGAGAAGCTCGCGACGTGGGATGAAATCGAGGGGCTCGAGAGCATTTCCGGGATCGGTAACTACACAACAGAAATCGACATCGACGAGTGGTCCGACGGCGCGAATGCAGTCCTTCACCTCGGTGACCTGTTCGGTACGTACCGAGTGAGCGTCAACGGTGAGCAGCTTCCGCCACACTCACAGCTCGACACCTCGGACATCTCCGTGGCTTCCTATCTGCAGGAAGGCACGAACGTCATCGAAGTGGAAGTGGCCACGCTGATGGAGAACGCAATGCGGGATAAGGGGCAGGTCTACGGCCTAGCCGGTCCCGTAACCCTCGAGGTAGACCCCGGGGCGGAGGACCCAGGGGAAGATCCGACCGATGAGCCGGATGAGGGCGAGGACGAAACCCCGGAGGAAACCGACGATCCGAATGAGGACGGAGAGGACTCCGATGGCGAAGACGAATCACCCGGCGCGGATGATGCGGATGACTCAGGCGACGACCTCGCCATAACCGGTACTCAGATCATGGGCCTCGCGATCGCAGCAGTGCTCCTTCTCGGTGCAGGTGCACTGCTAATGTTCCGGCGCCGCAGAACCGGCATGGGAAACTAACGCGTGATTGAGGTCTAGCGCATGAACAGGCGTGCGGGCGGGAATCCTTGCGATCCCGCCCGCACACTGGATTTCGCTCCTACATCGCGTAGTTGGTCAACGCGGTCAAGTCCCTTTTGATGGTGTACGGTACTTTTTGGTGATCCTTCGATTTTGTTGGGCGGCGATAGCCGCGGGATCGGTTGTAGTCACCTCCTTGGACTCGCCGTCGCGGCCGACTTGTTGTGATTCGGCGAGCACGTTGAGGTTCATGTAGCGACGGCCTTCGGCCCACTCGTCGTGCGGCTCAGCGAATACGGCACCAACGAGGCGGATGATGGAGTAACGGTCGGGGAAGATGCCGTCACATGGATGTGCCGGCGGATCTCCTAGTACAACCGCGCACCTGTGTTATGGGAATAGAGCTGACGCCAGACCTCCTTACGGAACGCGTTGAACGCCAAGATCTCCTCCTGAGCCCTCTCTAGGTGCTCAGCCGAGGTAGGCAGTTCCTCCCACAACGCGTCCGGGATGCGGTTGGCCTGGGCGTGCACCGCTTCCTTTTCGGATCGGTCGAACACCGAGTGCAGCAGCGTCTTGACCCGCGGCCACGATGACTTCGGGGTCACCGACTTCAGATTCACTCCGGTAGTGGGTGCGACACCGGGCGGGGCGCTCCGAGCGGCTCCACCAGCCCGGCGTGGGCATCGATCGCCAGTTTTATGCCTGTGAGTCCTCTAGTGTCAGTTCATGGAAGAAGGTCAGCGAACCGGCACTATTGTTACTGAAGCCCAGTTGGAGGCCCAGGCTCTCGCGATAGTCTCCTAAGTTGACCCCTGTGGCGATGCAGGCATGCAGGGGGGAACGACGCGCCCGCCCTCGCGTACCGGCGTGTGGAGGGATGCATGTGGAACGGTTTAAAGAAGGTCATATCTGCAAGCGAGCGGCTGGCATTGAGTCGGAGAGTTGGCCACGGGGTTCTTCCGGGCACCAGAAGCCCGCTGTCGCTAAGGATGGTCGGCGAGAGCGCGCGTCATTGACGAATAGCCGAGCTGCTTGGAAATGCGGTGCGCAGCCCCACGAAGCGTGTTCCTTAATGCCTTCACACGCGCTTCTGGCATGTACGGGGTAGTCGCGGCAAGTGAAATGGCGCCCACTATGCCACCTGTCACGTCGCGTATCGGCGCAGCAACACACCGGATGCCGGGCTCATTGTCGTCTAGCTCCTCAGTCACGCCACGTTGTGTGAACGTATTCATTCGGTCGACGAACGCTTGGGTGTTCTGCTTTGAAGCGGAAGAGTGTTCGTTCCTAAAAGCTGTTCGCCACTCTGCTTCGGTCGAATCTAAGAGGAGCGCCCTTCCCAGCCCAGTCTTGGTTAATGGCATACGGCTGCCAATTCGCGACCGCATCTCCGCTCCGCGAAGCCCAGGCAGTTTTTCCAGATAAAGGACTTCGTCGCCGTCTCGGACGGCGAGATGCACGGTGTCCTTTTGGGTCCGATTGAGCTCGTGCAACACGCTCGAAGACACGCGAGGAAGGTGACTTTGCTGCCGAGCGAGGTAGCCGTACTCAATGAAGCGTGGACCGAGACTATACCCGCCTCCGTCGAGGCGGGAGATGAAACCTTCAAGGCAAAGCAGCTGGAGTAGCCGGTGGGCCGAGCTCTTACTGATCTGAGTTTCTTCAACGATGTTTGATAGCGCAGTGTTTCCTTCAGAGATCGCCTTGATCAGTGCGATCGCCCGCGCAAGTGACTGAGTTCCCCGTACGGAAGATGTTTGTGATGCCATGCCCCGATCGTAGCCCAGAAGAACGGAGGGGTCCTACAATGTGGGACACCATTTTGCTAGGGGGGACCAACCTGGTTCACTTGCTGCAGTGAAGGCACCCATACGTGCGAAGCGCGTGGATCGAAGTGCAACGAGGCAAGCGAGAGGAACTCCGGAAACTAATGGGCGATTGCGCGCTGAGTAGCGTCCAGTAGCGTGGTGTATGAGATCGGCGGTGGTCGGTAGCCCGAGGATGGGTGACGGTCACCGTGTGATCCTTCGAGAAGCCTTCTAACTCTCAC
>JAJYRV010000293.1 GCA_021793935.1 Actinomycetes bacterium
CGGCCCCTCGATCGAGGATCGGGTGCCCGATGCGTTGCTGACGAACGCCGAGGTGTACTTCGTCGTCGACCGCACCGGATCGATGGCGGCCCAGGATTACGGTGACGACGGCGACACCCGCCTGTCAGGGGTGAGGGAAGACATCGACCAGCTCACGCGGATCATCCCCGCCGCGCAGTACTCGATCCTCGCCTTCGATTCTCAGGCCTCCCGGCAACTCCCCCTCACCTCCGATGCCCGCGCCGTGCGCTCCTGGGCGGCAACGATGCGCCAAGAGGTGTCGAACTACTCCGCCGGTTCGGCGATCGACCGGCCGTTGGAAATGCTTGACGAGGTGCTCAACCGTGCGCAGGAACGCAACCCGGAGAACGTCCGCCTCGTGTTCCTCTTCTCCGACGGGGAGAACACCCGCGGGTCGGCCTCCGATCCCGAGGACATCGAGTCCTATGCGCCGCTGGGCCCGCTCGTCGATGGGGGCGCAATCTTTGGTTACGGAACTCCGGAAGGGGGCCAGATGCTCCGCTACACCGGAGTGGGCGAACCTGAAGAGGGCGATTGGATCATCGATTCACGCACTCAGGCACCGGCGATCTCGAAACTGGACGAGAGCCAGCTGCGCCAGGTCGCCGAGGACCTCGGCCTGCCGTATCAACACCGGTTCGACTCCTCCTCCCTGCAAGAGCTCATCGACGATATCGATATCGACGACGCCTCCTCCGATGGCCGGCGGGACGCGATCGTGTACCGGGGCGTGTACTGGATCGGCGCCTTCCTCCTCGCCGCGCTGCTCGCGTGGGAAGGGTGGGATCTGCTGCGGCAGGTGCCCAGCCGCCGCGGGACCAGCCGGGGCGAGCAGGACCCGCTCGCCGGAACCGGAGCGGGCGCGGAGTCCTCTTCCCGTAGCCCCGATGTTCCCACGAGTACGCCGGATACGGAGGTGACCCGATGAGCCTGCCCCCGATCACCTTTGCTACCGACACCGAGCTGCGCGATGCCGCGTTCGCGGAGAAACTCGCCCGGCGCCGCACCCGGCTCCTGCGGTGGTCCCTGCCCGTGGTGATCCTCGCGGCGCTCGTCGCGCTGAAACTCCTTTCCGCCGTCGGGCTCAACCTCATCGGCACCGCTTCCTACGACCGGGCGAACTACGCCACCGCCGCGGCGCGGTACGAGAACACCCAGTTCCTCAACGTCGTCCAACCGTGGAAGGCGTATTACAACGAAGGCACGGCTCACTACTCCTCCGGGAAGTTCTTCACCGCGGGCCAGCGCCTCGAGATCGCCCTGGAGAAGGTCCCGAAGAACCCCGAGGATCAGCCGCGGGGGCCGGAGGAATGCGCGGTACGGGTGAACTACTCCCTCGCCCTGGAAGGCACCGCGGATGAGACCCTGTCCGTCGGCGACGCGCAAATGGCGGAGCAGTACTACGCCCAGGCGCTCGACATGCTCGCCGACTGCGCGGATTCCGGTGAGGGCGGCGAAACCGCGGAGGACGCGCAGGAGCGCCAGGAACAGGGCCAACAGGAGGCCCAGGAGCAGCAGGACCCCGATGGCCAGGAACCGGATGGCGGAACGGGCGAGGACCCGGACTCCGGCGAGCCGGAATCCCCGGATTCGGGTGAGCCCGAGCAACCGGAGGAGACTCAGGACCCCGCAGACCCCCAGCAGGAAGAACTCGAGGATCGCAACCAGCGCGCGAACGAAGAGGACGGCGAGGGCGGCGACGAGGAAGAGGGGGCCGGCGCCGGCGATGGTTCCGGCGAGAACTGGTGAGGGGAGCTCAGCCCCACACGAGGGCGCGCGAGGGGCGCTCGAGCACCGCTGCGACATCGGCGAGGACCCGGGAACCGAGTTCGCCGTCGACGAGCCGGTGATCAAAACTCAACGCGAGTTGGGTGACCCAGCGGGGTTTGATCTTGCCCTTGTGCACCCACGGGCGCTGCGAGATCGCACCGAAGGCGAGGATCGCCGATTCGCCGGGGTTGAGGATCGGGGTGCCGGTATCGATGCCGAAGACCCCGACGTTCGTGATCGTCACGGTGCCATCCTGCATCGCCGCGACCGGGGTCTTACCTGACCGCGCGGTGCGGGTGAGGTCGGCGATGGCGTCGGCGAGGTCGCGCAGTCCCATCCGGTGCGCGTTCTTGATGTTCGGCACCACCAGGCCCCGGTCCGTCGCCGCCGCGATCCCGAGGTTGATGTAGTGCTTGTACACGATCTCCTGGGCGTCGTCGTCCCAGGCCGCGCTGATCTGCGGGTGGCGGCGGATGGCGAGGATGAGCGCTTTCGCGGCGAGGAGCAGGGGCGTGACCCGGACGCCGTCGAACTCCTTGTCCTCCCGGAGGCGTTCCACGAGCTTCATCGTGCGGGTGACGTCGATCGTCGTGAACACGGTGACATGCGGTGCGGTGAACGCGCTCGCGACCATCGCCTCGGCGGTGCGCCGGCGCACCGAACGCACCGGGACCCGGGTCTGGCGCCCGTCGGCGGAGACCGTCCCGCCATCGAGCCACGGCCGGTCGTCGCCGGGGTAGACGACGAGGTTCTCCACCTGCGAACTCTTCTCCGCCTCCCGTACATCGTCGCGGGTGATGATCCCGCCCGGGCCGGTTCCGGGCACGCGGGCGAGGTCGACCCCGAGGTCCTTCGCGAGTTTCCGCACGGGGGGTTTGGCGAGGATGACCGCCTCGGAGCGGCGCGGGGCCGCCTGCGCGGGCGCGGCCTTCCGGGGCCGGCGGGTCGCGCTGGGCACCTTCGTGCCGTAGCCCACGAGCACGCCGCCGCTGCCGCCCTCCTCGGTGGCGCCTTCCTCCGCGGGTTCCGCCTGCGCGGGCGCGGGCGGCGCTGCGCTCGGTTCGCCGCTGGGATCGATGTCGATCGTGATGATCGGCGCGCCCACGTCCACGGTCGCGCCGACCTCGGCGAGGATCGCGGTGATGAGGCCGGCGTGGGGGCTGGGGAGCTCGACGAGCGACTTCGCCGTTTCGATCTCGACGAGGACGTCGTTCACCTCGACCGTGTCCCCGACGGCGACCTTCCAGTCGACGATGTCCGCCTCGGTGAGGCCCTCCCCGACGTCCGGGAGCGGGAAATCAATGAATTTGGGCACGTGGACTCCTCAACCTAGTACGCCATCGATTCGTCGACGGCGTGGAGCACCCGGTCGAGCCCGGGCAGGTATTCCTCTTCAACTTTGGACACGGGGTAGGGAGTGTGGAACCCGCCCACCCGGGCGACGGGCGCCTCGAGGTGATAGAAGCACTCCTGGCTCACCCGGGCGGCGATCTCCGCGCCGGCTCCGAAGAACACCGGGGCTTCGTGGGCGACGACGAGCCGCCCCGTCTGCCGCACCGAGGCGGTGAGGGTGGCGAAATCGATCGGGGAGATCGAGCGCAGGTCGATCACCTCGATGTCCGTGCCGTCCTCCGCGGCGACGTCGGCGACCATGAGCGCGGTGCGCACGGTCGGCCCGTAGGCGGCGATCGTCAGGTCGGTGCCGGCGCGCAGGATCCGCGCGGATTGCAGCTGCGCGGTACCC
>JAJYRV010000294.1 GCA_021793935.1 Actinomycetes bacterium
ACGAGGTGGAGCGCTGCCCCCGTCGCGGCGACCATCCGAATGGCGTTGCCCGTGTTGGGCGGGATGAGGGGCTCATGGAACATCACGTGGAACACACGTAGCATTTTGCCCTACTCACCGGCACCATGGCAGGTATGTCCTTTGTGATCTATTCGCCCGGCGCGCACGCGCTCACCTGCGACGGCGCCCGCGAAATGCGCACCCAGCTCGACAAAATCGGCGGGGTGGGGTGGGTTTACCTGGAAGACCCACCCCCAGCGGACGTGGAGGAGCTCGGCGAGGTGTTCGCCCTCCCGGAACTTGCGATCCAAGATGCGCTGCGCGGCAGGCAACGATCGAAACTCGAGGACTATGACGACGTCCACTTCCTCGTCCTGCGCCGGGCCATCCCCGGCGACGGCTTGGCGGAGATGCACGTGTTCGCGGGCACCGACGCCGTCATCTGCCTCACCTCGGACTCGCCCCCGAACAGCGAAATAGGAAAACGGATCGATGCCGGCGGGGCATTCCGCGGCACCCCGATCGGGATCCTCTATCTGCTCCTCGACGCCGTCGTCGATTCCTATGAGCCGGCGGTGGAGACCCTGGCAGAGACGATCGACGACGTCGAGGACGACGTTTTCGCCGGTAAGAGCGGAGTGGTGCAACAGCTGCACGAGCTCCTGCAAACCGTGTTGCGTTACCAACGCGCCATCCACCCGCTCGTGGGAATCTCAGAGCAGTTCCTGCGGAAAAGCCCCGCGGACCTGCGCAGCCACTTCCGTGACATCCACGATCACACGCTGCGCCTATCGACTCGGATCGACTCCCTTCGGGACCTGCTCTCCTCCGCGATGCAGGTGCACATCGCGCTCGTAGGCCAACGCCAGAACGAGGAGATGGCCCGAATGAGTCAAGCCGCTTTCGAGCAGGGTGAGCAGTCGAAGAAGATCGCGTCCTGGGCGGCTATTCTCTTCACCCCCACCGTTATTGCCGGGATCTACGGGATGAACTTCCACAACATGCCCGAACTCGCGACCCGCTACGGGTACCCCGCCGCGCTGCTTGCCATGCTCGGCGCAGTCGTCACCCTATACGTCATCTTTAAACGGCAGCGGTGGCTCTAGGCGCACAAGGCCGCGGGGAAGTCCCGGTGGGGCGGGGAGATCGTGTCCAAAACGTTATCGCGCCTACGTGTACCTTCGGTCACTATTCGTTAGTGTTCAGTGAATGACGATGAATTCAGACGAGCCTCAGGCTGCCCGCGGCGAACCTCTCGTCGTGATGGAGAGTGTTAACAAGCACTTCGGCCCACTTCACGTATTGCAAGACATCAACCTCACCGTGCACCGGGGTGAGGTGGTCGTCGTCATCGGCCCCTCCGGTTCAGGGAAATCCACCCTCTGCCGCACGATCAACCGGCTTGAACCCATCGATTCTGGAAGCATCACCCTCGACGGCGAAGGCCTTCCGGAAGAGGGCCGGGCGCTCGCACGGCTGCGCGCCGAGGTGGGGATGGTGTTCCAATCCTTCAACCTCTTCGCGCACAAGACCATCCTTGAGAACGTCACGCTTGGGCCCATCAAAGTGAAGAAGATGCGCGCGGCGGAGGCGAAGGATCTCGCGATGGAGCTCCTCGACCGGGTCGGGGTCGCGAACCAAGCAGATAAGCTCCCCGCCCAGCTTTCCGGCGGGCAACAGCAGCGGGTGGCGATCGCGCGGGCCCTCGCAATGCGACCGAAAGTGATCCTCTTCGACGAGCCGACCTCGGCGCTCGACCCGGAGATGGTCAACGAGGTCCTCGAAGTCATGGTGTCGCTGGCGAAAGAGGGAATGACGATGGTCGTCGTCACCCACGAAATGGGATTCGCTCGCCGCGCCGCCGACCGCGTTGTCTTCATGTCCGACGGGCAGATCGTGGAAGACGCCGAGCCGGATGTGTTCTTCGACAACCCCCAAAGTGCCCGGGCGAAAGACTTCCTGGGTAAGATTCTCGCTGACTAAGTTCACCATTCGTAAACCTGCGACCCACGTCGCATTCCAATGAAGGAGAAAGCAATGAAGCGTCGAATTCACGCAATGATGGCAATCGCTGCTGCGAGCGCCCTGGCACTGTCGGCCTGCGGCGACGGCGGTAACGGCGGCGGCGATGGTGACGGCGGAGGCGGCGGTGGCGGAGACACCATCCGGATCGGCACCAAGTACGACCAGCCCGGGCTCGGCCTGAAGGATGGCGACACGATGACGGGGTTCGACGTCGACGTCGCCAAATACGTCGCCGACAAACTCGGCTACGGAGAAGACCAGATCGAGTGGGTGGAAGCCCCCTCAGCGCAACGTGAGACGCTGCTGCAGAACAAGCAGGTCGACATCATCGTTGCCACCTACTCCATTACCGACGAACGCAAGGAAGTGGTGAGCTTCGCCGGGCCATACTTCATTTCGGGGCAGGACCTCCTCGTTCGGGCGGATGAGGACCGCATCAACGGCCCCGAGGACCTCAACGGCCTCAACCTCTGCTCCGTCTCCGGCTCCACCTCCGCAGCGCGCATCAAGGAGGACTTCGCCGAAGAGGTGCAGCTCATCGAACAACCCGGCTACTCCGAGTGCCTCCAGTTCCTCACCGGTGGAGAGGTGGACGCGGTAACGACCGACGACATCATCCTCGCCGGCCTCGCCGCCGAAGCAGGCGGGGGAGATATGCGAGTGGTGGGCAACCCCTTCTCCGAGGAACGCTACGGAGTGGGGATCCCGCAGGACTCCGACAAGTGTGAGGAGATCACCGACGCGATCAACGAGATGATCGACGACGGTTCCTGGCAGGAGTTCATCGACACGAACACCGAAGGCGTGGATTACTCCCCGAGCGCGGACAACCCGCCTACGCCTGACGCATGTGAGTAAATAGCGTTTCGGTTTCACCGCGCCGGTTGCGGGCTTCTCACGCTCCGCAACCGGCGCACGTAAGCATCTGCCTGAAGGTGGTGAACTGGTGGACCAGTTCCTCGACGTCCTTGCGAATTACGACATCCTTGATGCGTACTGGCTGAACATCAAACTCGCCGTCCTATCCGGATTATTCGCGCTAGCGCTCGGCACGATCCTCGCGCTTATGCGGATCTCCCCGATCGGATCGCTGAAGTGGGCGGGGTCGACATACGTCACGTTGATCCGAAACACTCCGCTGACCGTGATCATGGTGTTCGCGATCCTGGTGCTGTGGCCGAAACTCGGCGTGCAATTCTCCAGCAACTACACGACGAACTTCTTCTGGCTCGCCGTCGTTGCACTCTCGGTCTACCACGCGGCGTTCTTCTGCGAAGCGTTGCGCTCAGGCGTCAACACTGTACCGGTGGGGCAGGCGGAGGCGGCCCGTGCGATCGGGCTCGGTTTCCTTCCCTCGGCCCGGATGATCATCTTTCCGCAAGCGTTCCGGGGCGCGATCGCGCCGCTGGGGAACACACTCATCGCCCTCATCAAGAACACGACCGTCGCGGCTGTTGCCTCGGTTGACGAGGTCTCGAACCTCATGGGCGAGATGATTGAA
>JAJYRV010000295.1 GCA_021793935.1 Actinomycetes bacterium
GAGGGTATCGATGCCCTCGTCATGCACAAACAGTTGCGGAGCCGAATCGGCCCGGTGGGCTCGGAGGTCACGGAATGAGACGCACGGTTTACGTCACAGCGGAGCGATTAGCAGCTGAACTGCGGTGGCAGAAACCGCCCGTACTCCTCGACGTCCGGTGGTCGCTTGCCAACCCCGACGGCCGCGCGGCCTTCGCCGCCAACCACCTGCCCGGGGCGCAGTACGTCGACCTGGAAACCGAACTCTCCGGGAAAGTCGGCGACCGCACCGGCCGCCACCCGTTGCCCGAGATCGCCGATCTACAACGAGCCGCCCGCCGATGGGGGATTAACGACGGCGATCCCATCGTGTGTTACGACGATTCCGATGGCGCCGGGGCCGCCCGGGCGTGGTGGGTGCTGACGTGGGCAGGCGTGGAGAACGTGCGGATCCTCGACGGCGGTTATCGCGCCTGGGCGGGCCACGGAATCATCGTCAGCGACCGGTATGAATCCGGCCGCCCGAAACGCAAGAAGCGCCGCCCACGCGGGAACGTCACCCTCTCGGCGGGGCACCTGCCCACGATCAGCGCGCAGGAGGCGGCGCAGTTCCCCGGCGTGCTCCTCGACGCCCGCGCGCCGATGCGTTATCGAGGCGAATTCGAACCGCTGGACCCTCGCGCCGGCCACATTCCGGGAGCGATCAATGCCCCCTACACCGCGAACCTCACCCCTGCCGGCACGATCCGCCCAGAGAAAGATCTGCAGAACCGATTCCACGCCCTCGGCGCCCTGGGCGAAGGACCGGTCGCGGTGTACTGCGGATCCGGAGTGAGCGCGGCGCATAACGTGGCCGCGCTCGCCTCCCTCGGCGTCGAGGCAGCGCTTTACCCGGGCTCGTGGTCGCAGTGGTCGAGTGACCCGCGCCGCCCCGCGGAAGTGGGGGCGGGGCGCTAGTCGTTGCTCGAACCGAGCAGTAGGCTGAGCCGATCCAACTGGGTGGGGTCGGCGAGCGCGGAACCGACGGCGACGCAGCGGACCCCGGCGGCGAGGAAATCGCCGGCATTATTCGCGTCCATGCCCCCCGTCGCCACGAACTTCACCTGCGGGAACGGCCCGGCCACCGCCGTGAACCAGGCGGTGCCGAGCTGTGCGGCCGGGAAGGCCTTCAACCACGTGAGCCCCGCCGCCACGGCGGTCTGAATCTCCGTCGGCGTGGCGACCCCTGGGAGGCTCGGCATCCCCGCGGCCTCGGAGGCGCGAACCACCTCGAGGTCAAGCCCCGGGCTCACGGTGAACGCGGCGCCCGCCTCGGCGATCGCGGAGATCTGATCCGGGGAGATGACGGTGCCGGCGCCCACGAGGCGCCCGCGATCGCGGCCGGCTGCCGCGACGACCCGTAAGGCCTCCAGGTCGATCGCGGACTGAACGGGCAGCTCCACGTGGTGGATCCCAAGATCCCAGGCCTTGATACTGAGTTCCAGGCTTCGCTCGACGCCGATCCCGCGGAGGATGGCCATGAGGGGGACGTTGCCAAACAGCTCGTCGAAGGAGGTCATACGGTTCCTCTCGTTGGAACGAAATCGGAGGTGCTCGCCAGCACCCGGGCGGCTTGGTCATGCCCGGCTTGCAACCGAGCTGCGGGGCCTTCGCCCCGCAGGAGCGCGGCGAGGTAGCCGGCGGCGAAGGCATCGCCCGCGCCGACCACTTCCACCACGTCGACGACGGGGGCAGGCACGAACGTGTGCTCCTCCCCGGAGAATTCCGTCGCGCCGACCTCCGCGTTCTTGACCACGAGCCGCGCGCGCGGAAACAGCGTGCGCACGTCTTCGGGAGTGCGGCAGCGCCACAGGGTGTGCGCTTCATCGAGCCCGACGAACACCGTGTCGGCGCGCCGCCCGAGCGCGAGCAGCACCGGCGCTGCGGTGTCGAGGGGCCAGAGCGCGGAGCGGTAATTGATATCGAAGGAGATCGGTACCTTCGCGGCATGGGCGGCATCGATCGCCGCCTCCACCAGGTGGGTGCAACTCGCCGAGAGCGCCGGCGTGATGCCCGTCAAGTGCAGCAGTTGCGCCGATTCGATCGCCGTGTCCCGCAGCAGCGCGGGTCCCATGCGGGAAGCGGCGGACCCGGCGCGATAGTAGTGCACCCCCGCCCCGGGGTCCTTGAAATACACTCCCGTGGGCGCATGCGGATTGAACTGCACCCGGGAGGTGTCGACGCCGCGGTCGGCGATATCGGCGAGGATCCGCCGGCCGAGGGGGTCGTCGCCGAGGGCGGAAACCCACGCGGCGGAGACCCCCAAATGCGCGCAATGCGAGGCGACGTTCGACTCCGCACCGGCCGCGTCGACCGCGAAGATCTCGGCGGTTTGCAGGGTCGTGGCCGTCGTCGGAGTGACGAGCGCCATCGTTTCGCCGATTGTGATGAGCTGAGTGGACGACATGGGATCACTATGATCGATCTGTGCAACTTTCGCAATTGATGTTGCATCTAACGCAACCGCACCTCTAGGGTGGGGCATGACGATACGCAGGTCGGGAAGCGACGAAACGGAGTAGCCGATGCTCGAACCATTCCTCACCCGCCTCAGGGGCGAAACCATCACGCCGACGGCGAAGGGGCTCCCGGAACGAGCCTACGGCGCGACCGTCGCGGATTTCTTGAAAACGACCCCGCGCATCGAGGACTTCTGGACGCCGCTCGTGGCACTCAACGACGAGGCGATGCGGCATAACCTCGACCTTCTCGCCGGTTGGACCAGCGAGCGGGGGCTGGAATTCATGCCGCACGGCAAAACGATGATGGCCCCCTCGCTGTGGCAGCGGCAGTTGGACGCCGGGGCAGCCGGAATTTCCCTGGCGACCCTCGGCCAGGTCCGCATGGGACGCACGGCGGGCCTGCGCGTGATCCAGCTTGCGAACGAAGCGCTCGACCCGAACGGGCTTGCCTGGCTCGCCGGGGAACTCCACGATGAGGAGTTCGAATTCACCTGCTGGGTGGACTCCCTCGAGGGGGTCCAGATCATGGAGGCCGCACTTGAACACGCGCGCGCGCCTCGCAAACTCAACGTGCTCATCGAGCTCGGCGTCAGCGGCGGGCGCACCGGTGTTCGCGGCCTTCCCGCCGCGCGGGAGCTGGCAGAACGGGTCGCCGCCTCGCGCTGGCTGCGCCTTTCGGGCGTGAGCGGCTACGAAGGAGTCGTCGGTGGGAAACGCACCCCCGAGATCCTCACCGGGGTGCAAGAATTCCTCGCCCAACAGGTCGAACTGCACCACTCGCTCGCCGATCTGTACGACGACGGTCCGCTCCTCGTCACCGCCGGTGGGAGCGCCTTCTTCGACCAGGTGGCAGCCGCCTATACCCGCGGCCGTGAGGGTGCGCCGGAGGGCACGTCGTGGGTGATCCGCTCCGGCGCCTATCTCACTCACGACGAGGGGCACTACCGCGGACTGTCCCCGCTCGATGAGGAAGTGATCTCCGGGGGCGCAGCCCTGCGCCCCGCGCTCACCGGTTACGCCCGCGTCCTGTCCGCTCCGGAGCC
>JAJYRV010000296.1 GCA_021793935.1 Actinomycetes bacterium
CGGGACGGTCCTCGCCTCCATCATCGCGCTCGCCGTCGCCGTGCCGTTAAGCATCGGGGTGGCGCTGTTCATCTCGCACTACGCACCCCGCCGACTCGCCCAGGGGCTGGGTTACCTCATCGACCTCCTCGCCGCGATCCCCTCGGTCATCTTCGGACTCTGGGGGATGGCGTTCCTGCAACCGGTGATCGACCCGCTCTTCCAGTGGTTGAGCACCCACCTGGGCTTCCTCCCCTTCTTCGCCCACTACCAAGCCCCCGCCCGCAACCTCCTCGCGGCGGGGCTCGTGCTCGCGGTGATGATCCTGCCGATCATCACCGCGACGACCCGGGAAGTGTTCCTCCAAACCCCGCGCCTGCACGAAGAGGCCTCACTAGCGCTCGGGGCCACCCGGTGGGAGATGATCCGCCAGGCGGTGTTGCCCTTCGGCCGCTCCGGAGTCATCTCCGCCGCGATGCTCGGCCTCGGGCGCGCGTTGGGGGAGACGATGGCGGTGCTCATGGTGCTCTCCCCAGGGTTCGCGATCAACTTCAACCTCCTGCAGCCGGGCCAACACAACACGATCGCGGCGAACATCGCCTCCCAGTTCCCCGAGTCCTCCGGGGTCGCGGTCTCCGTTCTCATCGCCACCGGGCTCATCCTGTTCGCCCTCACCCTCGGGGTGAACCTCCTCGCGCGGTGGATCGTCGCGCGCCGCGCACAGTACGACGGGGCGAATTAATCATGACTACACTCTCGATCACCTCCAAGCGCCTACCGGCGTGGGCGCCCTGGGCGACGGCGGCGGCGGCGCTCGTCCTCAGCGCCCTCACCCTCACCCTGACCGGCCGCCTCACCCCCGTCCGGCTCGGGCTCACCGGTGCGGCCGCCTTCGCGGTCGCCCTCACCCTCATCTCCGGCCTCATCGAAGGGGCCCGGTGGGCGAAGGACCGGCTCGCGACGATCGCGATCACCTCCGCGTTCATCGCCGCCCTCATCCCGCTCATCTCGCTCGTGTGGATCGTCCTGCAGCGCGGCTCGGAGAGGTTCGGGTGGGTGTTCCTCAACACCGACATGACCGGCGTGTACGGAGCGATGGTCGAAGGCGGGATCTACCACGCGATCATCGGAACGGTGTACGTGACCGCGATCGCCGCGGCGATCGCCATCCCGTTGGGAATCCTCACCGCGATCTACCTCGTTGAATACGGCCGCGGCCCCCTCGCCCGGGCGGTCACCGTGCTCGTCGACGTGATGACGGGGATCCCCTCCATCGTCGCGGGGCTATTCGCCTTCGCGGTGTTCCTCCTCGTGTTCGGCCCCGCCTACAAATCGGCCGTCATCGGCGGCGTGGGGCTCGCGGTGCTCATGACCCCCGTCGTGGTGCGTTCGGTGGAGGAGATGCTCCGCCTCGTGCCCAACGAACTGCGGGAGGCCGCCTACGCGCTCGGCGTGCCCAAGTGGCTCACGATCATCAAGGTCGTGCTCCGCACTGCGATCGCGGGTATCACCACCGGCATCATGATCGCGATCGCCCGGGTGATCGGAGAAACCGCGCCGCTGCTCGTGACGGTCGGGTTCGCCTCCGGACTGAACTGGAACGCCTTCGAGGGCCGGATCGCGACCCTCCCGGTGTTCGTCTACCGCCAATACGCCCAAGGGGGCGCATCGATCGACCGTGCGTGGGCGGCTGCGCTCACCCTCATCGCCATCGTCATGCTCCTCAACCTCGCCGCCCGAGCGGTGAGCAAATACTTCTCCCCTCGCAGCTAACAAGGATTCGATGTGACCCGTCGACTAGACATCTCCGACCTCAACGTCTTCTACGGCGCCAAACACGCCGTCGCCGACGTTTCCATGGCTATTGAACCCCGCGCCGTCACCGCCCTCATCGGCCCCTCGGGCTGCGGGAAATCCACCTTCCTGCGCACGCTGAACCGGATGCACGAAGTCGTTCCCGGCGCGCGGGTGGAAGGCACCGTGAAAATGAACGGTCAGGATCTGTACGCACGCGACGTCGACGCGGCCGAAGTGCGCCGGCACATCGGGATGGTGTTCCAGCGCCCCAATCCGTTCCCGACGATGTCGATCGCGGAGAACGTGCTCGCCGGCGTGAAGCTCAACAACCGCCGCCTGCCCAAAGCCGAGGCCCACGACCTCGTGGAAAGTGCGCTCACCGGGGCGAACCTGTGGAAGGAGGTGAAGGATCGGCTCGACGCGCCGGCCTCCGCGCTATCGGGCGGGCAGCAGCAGCGGCTGTGCATCGCCCGCGCGATCGCGGTGAAACCGCAGGTGCTGCTCATGGATGAACCCTGCTCTGCGCTAGATCCGATCTCCACCCTCGCGATCGAGGATCTCATCACCGAACTCAAGGACGACTACACGATCGTCATCGTCACCCACAACATGCAACAAGCCGCCCGGGTCTCGGACCGGACGGGGTTCTTCAACACCGACGGCGCGGGCGAACCCGGGCGACTCGTGGAGCTCGATGCAACGGCACAGATCTTCTCCGCGCCGTCCAACTCGGCCACGGAAGCCTACATCTCCGGCAGATTCGGTTAGATCCCGGAGTCTTTGAAGGAGCTCGTTGCCTCCTCACCCTGCAGGACGCACAGGATCTCGCGGTCGTCCGCGGTGTCCCAGGTGTCCTCGGTCGGGTTGATGATGGTGATGTACAGCTCCGAGTCGAGGTAGTCGAGGCCGACGTAGTCCTCGAACGCGCCCACGCATTCCTCTTCGGCCGCCTCGCTCATCGCCTCCTCACCCGGGAAATCCCCCTCGGGCAGGTCGAAGGCGTGGAACACCTCGAGGTCGTGGGGCTCGTCGCAGGAGACGGTCGTGATCTCGTCGATCTCGTCCTCGGCGAGGTCGGAACTGTTGATGCAGGCGCCCACTTCCGCGGTCGGCACTTCAGCGCACGCAACGAGCGCGGAACCAGCGAGGACGGCGGTGAAAGTGAGGCCCGCGCCGCGAAGGAAAGAAATTCTCAAGGAAAGCTCCAAAATAGTCAAAATTTGCACACCAACCCTACTGGGTGGGTAAGCGCAATCTCAAAAAATCCTGGGAAGCAATGACGAACGTCACCCAGGACCGCACCGCAGGCGCAGGCGCGATCCCGCCCGCGGTGCGGATCAGATGAACAGGTGCAGCAGGAAATACATCCCGGCGGCCACGACGGCGGCGGCCGGAATCGTGAGCACCCAGGCAACGGCGATGCTCCGGGCAACGCCCCAGCGGACGGCCGAGAGCCGCTTGGTCGCGCCCACTCCCATGATCGCCGACGTGATCGTGTGCGTGGTGGAGATGGGGGCGTGGAAGACGAAGGCGGTCGTGTACAGCACGCTTGCGGCGACTCCCTCGGCGACGAAGCCGCGGGCGGGATCGAGTTCGATGACCTTCCGCCCGAGGGTGCGCATGATGCGCCAGCCCCCGGCGTAGGTCCCCGCGGAGATCGCGCCCGCTGCGGCGAGTTTCACCCACAGGGGGATCCCTCCGCCCGCGGGGTGCAGCCCCCCGGCCACGAGCGCAAGGACGATGA
>JAJYRV010000297.1 GCA_021793935.1 Actinomycetes bacterium
GCGATCGTCACCAACGCTCTGCTGCACGAGCAGGCCCTCGAAGTCCTGGCGGCCAAAGCACGGGAGTGAGCGCCGCCGGAGATTCAGCCGAAAATAGCGGGTAGGTACACTCTACCCATGGCAGGCGGGAACAGGTCATCCAAGCGGCCCACGAGCCGCAGCAGTCGACGGAGCGTTGTCGCGATGACGACGGTGATCCCTTTGCTGTTGATGGTCTTCCCCATCTCCGCCGCCGGGTTGGCCGTGCTGCAGAGCCCATTCTTCTCACCGCAATCGAGTAACCTGTTCGGCCTTTCCCAACACGTGATTTTTGAAGTTGAGGACGTTGAATACAAACAAGGTCATCAGGCCGGGCGCTACGGTAGCGGAAACTGCGATCGTTGGCGCATCGCAGGCTCGGCGGAGGGCCGGGAGCTGGTGTCTACGATCTGTGCAGGTCGTATGGGTGAGCCCGCTATTGGTTCCACCTACCACGGTGTCGTGGCGCCGAACGGCTCTGCGGTCCAACTAACGGAACTCATCGACTCCTCCGATCGCTTACAAATGAGCTACCCTCCGGACCTGGTCCAGTTAAGCACCTGGCGCGGTGTCGGCGCGTTGGTGGTGGCGATTGTTTCAGTTGCGCTCGCCGTCATCAGCGGCGTGGTAATCGTCAGACTATTTTTCTTGGGCTATCTCTCACGCTGGGGCAGATACCCCGTCCGATCCCGGCTCCTGCGCTGAGGTAGACCACTTCCCGGCTCATCAGATCGCCGCGATGAGCCGCACCACCTCGGCGCGTTCGGCGACGTCATACCACAGCAGGTCCGCCGCGTTCACCCGATCCCGGGCCGCGTCGTCCTGGGCCTGCGCCGAGTTGATGTCGGTAAGCAGCATGGCATCGGAGAGGTCGTCAATGTGGATGCTCACCACATCGGCCCAGTCCACTTCCTCCACCTCGACCACGCCGGTCCTGTTCGTCTCCGACGCGGGCGCATCGGCGGCGATGACGATCCTCGTCACCTCCCCCTCATCGATCGCCGCGTCGGCGGCGGCGAGGAAGGCGAGGTATTCCCACCCTTCTTCATCTTCGCTCGGCGCTAACTCCCGGACTCCTTCGGTGACGGCGAACGCCGTCCGGGCGCTCAGGTGCGGAGCATCGAGATCACTGACTGTTGCTGGCAGGTAGATTCGCATACCCCTAGTCTCCTCCATTCACTCCTCGGGCGCGCCGGCTACCCGGCGCCGGCGTACCCCGCGTTTGCGGATTCGCCTGCGCTGCGGCGCGAACCGGTCGCTCAGGGTTTCCACGGCGTGGCGAGCCGGGGCCCGGGGTGCAGTGGTGCTCAGGGGCGAGGCCGCGAGCACGGCCCGGTCCACCTGGTCGTCCTCCGGAACAAGAATGGGATCGGGAATGCCGGCGAAGCGCGCGAGAAGTTCCCGGATGGACTCCCTCGCCCCCGGCCCGGCGGCGCTCGCACGTACCCGGTTGATCGCGATGTGCCGCGGCGGATCCTCCAGATCGAGGTAGAAATTCACGAACCGATGGATGCCCACGGTGTCGGCGCTGCCGACGAGGCAGACATCGGTCGCGGCCGCCCAGATGGAGTTCCACATATCGTTCGGGGCGGGGCCGAAGCTGCCCACGACGTCCTCATCTCCGGCCGGTAGCCGCACCGGACCGTCGATGATCACGTAGCCCGGCCACGTGCGCACGACGTCCCAAAAGCTCTCGAGGGCCACCCCGCTCACTTCTCGCCACCGCTCAGATTTGTTCAGCCCGCCGAGCACTCGGATTCCGTCGCGCTCTTCGGTGAGGCGCAACAGGCCGCCGGAGTCGAAGGTCCCCCGCTCGACTGCTCGCAGTGCGGCAGCAAGGCCGGTGCCATCCGGATCGAGCCCGAGGTTCTGTTTCACGCTCGCGCCCCACAGGTCCGCGTCGATCAGGAGTGGAGAGCCGCCGCGGGCGGCGAGTTCGGCGGCGAGGTTGACCGCCAGCGTCGTTCGCCCCGGTGACCCCCACCCCGAGAGAACGGCGATGAGCGCGCTCGCCCGCCCCGTTTCGTCTTCCGGCTCCTGCCGGCTCACCGGTTCGGCGGTTTCAGGAACGCCCGCCCCGTCATCCTCGAGGAGCACCAGCAGTGCCGCGAGAAGATCCCCGTAGTCGCGAATGAGCACCTGTGCGCCCATATCTTCGAAGGCCACCCGCTCGTGCTCGGCCGCGACGACGATCGCCTGGACGCCCGCCTTGCGCAGCCGAAGCACGAAGCTTCGCCCCACCCCCAGGTGGGCGTCGATGACGGCGGCGTCACCCACGCCGGCAAGCGCGGCGGAGAGCACCTCGGCGCCGTCCGCGCAGCGGCGCGCCACGGTCACCGAGGGGTGGTTGTGGAGCTGGCGCAAGAGCGCTTCCTCGGCCGCGCCGCGCATCGCCAATAGGATTCCCGGCTGCGCCATTCCTCACCCGCCGAGCTGGGGAACGAGGGTGATATTCGACGTCGAGCCGAGCGCGGCCAGGACCCGGCCCACCTCCTCCTCGGGAACCAGCACCTGCACGACGTTGTCGTTGGCGGCCGCGAAGATCGAATCGTCTTCGGCGATCGTCCGCACGTGCAGGCCGGTAGCGATGAGTTCTGGCTCCGTGACCTCCCGGCCGGTGAGGTCTTCGGCCATCGCCCACAGGTCGACGACGCTGCCCACCTCGATCGGGGCGGTGTTCGCAACGGTGACGCTCACCGGCCGTAGGTCCAGATCTCCCGAGGATCCAATGGCGCTGCGAGGGATGAGCTCGCCGGCGGGCACCGCGCGCACGAACAACGATCCCTCGGCGTTCGCGGTCAGCGATTCGAACTCCTCAACAGCGAGATAGGATTCGTGCGCGCCGGAGAGGTTGACGTTGATGAGCTCCAAGGACGCCTCGTTCAGGCGTTCCCCCACGGGCACGGCCTCGTGGGCGCGGTAGACCGGCATGGTTTGGTCGGCCCGGGCGAACACCCACGCACCGATCGCTACCGAGATCGCCACGAGGAGCACACCGATGCCGAGCCGCGGGTCGCGCCAGCGGGGCCGCCGAAATGTTGACACCTGTGTCACCAATCCCGAATCCACCAACTTGTGAGGTGAGGACAATCATTCCAAAGCTTTCACTCCCGCGGGCGGTTTCCACAGCCTTTCCCCGAACGGGCCTTCCCCTGACACAATAGGGGTATGCAACCGCGCTTCCTTTCGCTGGCTGATATCACCGAGATTCTTCAGATTCCCATGTCCACGGTGCGGGCATTGGTCAAGAGCGGGGAGCTCCGTGCGATTCAGGTCGGGGGCAAGGGAACGTGGCGGGTGGAACGCGCGGAGTTCGAGGCCTACATCGAACGGTGTTACGCGCAAACGGACGCGCGGATCGCGGACTCGGCGGACGTTGACTAGGTGTACTGACCACGGAGGTTGGGTACGCGGCTGGCGGGTGAGGCGCCCTTGAGTGCGGTGTGGCCGCGGTGGTGATTGTAGTGATGGAGGAAGTCGGGGAA
>JAJYRV010000298.1 GCA_021793935.1 Actinomycetes bacterium
GATCCCGCCGCCGCGCACGGCGAGGGCCCGGACCGACACGGGTACGCGTGGGCGGAGAAGTACGTCGAATTCGCAGCGGGCCCGATGCGGGAATGGCTCCATCGCCTCGGGGTGCGGTGGTTCCCGCTCGTGCAATGGGCCGAGCGCGGGGGTTACCTCGCCGGCGGGCATGGGAACACCGTTCCCCGCTTCCACGTCACCTGGGGGACCGGCCCGGGGATCCTCGCGCCGTTCGTCTCTGCGGCGAACCGGGCGCGAGCAGAGGGCAGGCTCCGATTCTTCTTCCGGCACCGGGTCCGCGAGCTCCTCACCACCGATGGCGAGGTCACCGGCATCCGCGCCGATGTGCTCACCCACGATGACTCCGCCCGGGGCGCCCCGAGCAGCCGGGAGGTGAGCGGCGAGCGGGAACTCCACGCCGGGGCCGTGATCGTCGCATCGGGCGGCATCGGCGCGAATCACGAACTCGTGCGCAAGCTCTGGCCGTCGGGCACCCTGCCGGAGACGATGCTCTCCGGGGTGCCCGATTCCACCGATGGTTCGATGCTGCCCATCGCTCAGGACGCCGGCGCCGACCTCGTGCATCTCAACCGGATGTGGCACTACCCCGAAGGCATCCCCATGCACACGCCGGTGTGGAACCGGCACGGGATCCGGATCCTGCCCGGCCCCTCCTCGCTGTGGTTGGACGCCGACGGCAACCGCCTGCCCGCTCCCCTGTTCCCCGGCTTCGATGCCCTGGGCGCGCTCGAGCACGTGACGGCGCGGGGAGACACCCACTCCTGGTTCGTGCTGAACAAGAAGATCATGGAGACGGAATTCGCCCTGTCCGGATCGGACATGAACCCCGATCTCACGGGGAAGGACGTGCCGCTCCTGTTCAAACGCGTGCTGCCCGGCGCCGTCGGGCCCGTGGCGAAGTTCGCCTACGAATCCCCCGAGTTCCTGTGGGCGCAGGAACCGCGTGAGCTCGCCGCGAAGATGAACGACCTCACCGGTGAGGACCGAATCGATCCCGGCGCCCTCGCGGACGTCATTCACCTTCGGGACCTGCAGGTCGCCTCGGGACTGGGCAAAGACCCGCAGGTCGTGGCGACCGCGGCAGCCCGAGAGTTCTGGGTGGATCGGCGGATGCGGGTGAGCCCGCCCCGGCCACTGACCGAGAGCAACGACGGCCCCCTCCTCGCCGTCCGCCTGCACGTACTCACCCGAAAGACACTCGGCGGGATCCATACGGACGCCTCCGCCCGCGCGTTAGATCCCGCGGGCCAGGTGGTTCCCGGGCTGTTTGCTGTGGGCGAGGCCGCGGGTTTCGGCGGCGGGGGCGTGCACGGCACGCGTGCCCTGGAGGGGACTTTCCTCGGGGGCTGCATCCACTCCGGACGGGTCGCCGCACACGCGGTTTAACTCCTGCGCGGCCCGATTTGGACATGCGGCGGCGTCCGTGCGCCGCGAGCCCGAACTGGCATTAAGCTTGGGCGCGTGAACGATCAATCCCCTTCCACAGAAATCTCTGCTGATATCGAAAAGTCCCTCCTGCGGTCAATGGCGCGGTCGGATGAGATCGAAGCGGAAATTGCCACGAATCCCGGCAAATTCCGGGTGCTCACGGGCGACCGCCCCACCGGTCGGCTCCACCTGGGGCACTACCTCGGCACCCTCGCCAACCGGGTCCGGCTCCAGGAGGCCGGGGTGGAAACATGGCTGATCGTCGCCGACTATCAAGTAATCATGGACCGGGACGACGCCGGCCCCCTCTCGGAGCGGGTCATCGGTCTCATCGCCGACTACCTCTCGGTGGGCATCGACCCGGAGCGAAGCCCGATCTTCACTCACTCGGCCGTTCCCGCGCTCAACCAGCTCATGCTCCCGTTCCTATCCATGATCACCGATTCGGAACTGCGGCGGAACCCGACTGTCAAAGCCGAGCATGAGGCGACCGGCGGGCGGCCCATGAGCGGGCTGTTGTTCACCTACCCGGTCCACCAGGCCGCGGACATCCTGTTCTGTAAAGCCAACCTCGTGCCGGTGGGCAAGGACCAGTTGCCGCACCTGGAAACCTCCCGTGCCATCGCGCGGCGTTTCAACGAGAAGTACGCCCCCGTGTTCCCGCTCCCGGAAGCGCTGTTGAGCACGACCACGAACGTACTGGGGGTCGACGGGGAGAAGATGTCGAAGTCTCGGGGTAACACGATCGAGCTCGCGATGACGGAAGACGAAACGGCTAAGCAACTGCGCCGCGCCGTCACCGACTCCGACCGCAATATCACCTACGATCCCGTCCACCGCCCCGAAGTGGCGAACCTGCTTCAGATCGCTGCTGCGTGCTCCGAGCGGGACCCGGCGGAGATCGCTGCGGAGATCGGCGCCGGCGGGGGCGCGAAGCTCAAAGCGGTCGTCACCGAAGCCGTCAACGAACGGCTCCGCCCCATCCGCACCAAGCGAGCCGAACTCGCCGCCGACCCCGGCCACCTGGTCTCCGTGCTTGCGGCGGGGAACGCGCGAGCGAATGAAACGGCCAACGCGACCCTGGCCGAGGTTCGTGACGCAATGGGAATGGTGTATGAGGTTTAGCCTCGCTACCCGGACCCCTCTGGTATATTCGCAGATCCCGGTCCAGCGGCGTGCCGTGAAGGCGTCGCATGTCAACACGCTTGCTTAAAAGCAACCCTATGGAGGAATACGAATGGGCTTCATCAAAGCATTCGCTGGCGCCGTCGGCGGCACTCTGGCTGATCAATGGAAGGACTTCCTCGTCCCACCGGCCGGGCTCGCCCCCACCGCGGCGATCTTCCCCGCCGTCATGAAAGGGACGAACGCGGGGCGCGGCTCGAACACGAAGGCGTCCGAGCACATCATCACCAACGGGTCCCGGATCGTCGTGCCTGAGGGGTACGGACTGCTCACGTTCCAAGACGGCCAACTCACGGGCTTCATCGCCGAACCGGGCGGGTTCATCTGGAACTCCGAGGATCAGAACTCCAAGTCGATCTTCGCCGGCGATGGGATCATCAGCCCGACCGTGACGACGTCGTGGGAACGGTTCAAGTTCGGCGGGCAACCCGGTTCTCAGCAGCTCGCCTTCTACGTGAACCTCAAGGAGATCCCGAATAACAAGTTCGGAACGCAGTCGGAGATCTACTGGGACGACGCCTACCTCGGCGCCCAGGTCGGCGCGATCACCCGCGGGACCTACACGATGCGGATCGTCGACCCGATCCTGTTCGTCAAACAGTTCGTGCCGCTCACCTATTACTCCGGGTCACCACAGGTCTTCGACTTCACCGACCTCGACAACGACGCGGCGAACCAGTTGTTCACCGAGGTGGTTTCCTGCCTCGCCCCCGCGTTCTCCCTCTACACCAACGACCCCGATAAGGGGAACCGGATCTCCCGGATCCAATCGGACTCCCTCGGCTTCGCCCACTCGCTCAGCGCGGCGGTCGAGGAGGGCTACCAGTGGACCTCCGACCGCGGCCTGGTGATCGTCAAGGTCG
>JAJYRV010000299.1 GCA_021793935.1 Actinomycetes bacterium
CCCCGACCGCCCCGCGGATCATCACGGTCAACGTGCCCGTGGACAAGATCGGTGAGGTCATCGGCCCCAAGGGCAAGATGATCAACCAGATCCAGGACGACACGGGCGCCGACATCTCTATCGAGGACGACGGCACCGTATTCATCGGCGCCGTCGACGGGCCCTCGGCCGAAGCGGCCCGCGAAGCGGTCAACGCGATCGCGAACCCGCAGATGCCCGAAGTGGGCGAACGCTTCATCGGAACGGTCGTGAAGACGACGTCGTTCGGCGCGTTCATCTCCCTGTCCCCGGGCAAGGACGGCCTGCTGCACATCTCCCAGGTGCGCAAGCTCGTGGGCGGGAAGCGGATCGACTCGGTCGACGACGTGCTCTCGGTGGGGCAGAAGCTCCAGGTGGAACTCGCCGAGATCGACCCCCGCGGCAAGTTCTCCCTGCACGCGATCGTGGACGAAGACGAGAGCAAGGACTCCGAGGACGACTAAGTGCCACGGCTGATCCTGGGCTCGGCGCACGACCCGAGCACGGAGGTAACCATGGAGAACGGTGGAGCCACCCTGCGCCGATCCGTTCTCCCCGGCGGGATCCGGGTGTTGACCGAACACATGCCCGGATCCCGCTCCGCCGCGTTCGGGGCGTGGGTGGCTGTGGGCTCCCGGGACGAAACCAACGGCCACCACGGTTCCACCCACTTCCTGGAACACCTGCTGTTCAAAGGAACCCCGCAGCGCAACGCGATGGAGATCGCCTCCGCGTTCGACGCGGTCGGCGGGGAATCCAACGCGGCCACCTCCAAGGAGTACACCGTCTACTATGCGCGGGTACTCGACAGCGACCTGCCGATGGCGATCGACGTCATCCTCGACATGGTCACCTCCTCAGTCCTCGATCGTGGGGAGTTCGAAGCTGAACGCGGGGTCATCCTCGAAGAACTCGCGATGAGTTACGACGACCCGGTCGACGTCGCCCACGAGCAGTTCGCCGCCTCGATCTTCGGCCCCCACCCCCTCGGACGCCCGATCGGAGGCACCCCAGAAACGATCCGAGCGATACCACGAGACGCCGTCGCGGAACACTACGCGCAGAATTACCGCAGCGACGAACTCGTCATCACCGCCGCGGGCAACGTCGACCACGACGCCGTCTGCGCCCGGGTGCTCGAGGCGATCCGGGCCGGGGGCTGGGACACCGATTCCGGCGCGCTGCCCGTGCCGCGGCGAACCCCGGACACTGCCAGCGCGCGCCTCCTTCCCACCGGGGGGAGCGAGGAACGCCTCATCCGGCCCACCGAGCAGGCGAATGTGCTGCTCGGCGGGCCCGGCATCACCAGTCAGGACGAGCGGCGCTACGAGCTATCGGTCCTCTCCGCGATCCTCGGCGGGTCGATGAGTTCCCGGCTCTTTCAAGAGATCCGGGAGAAGCGGGGGCTCGCCTACTCCGTGTTCTCGTTCGCCTCCGGGTTCACCGACGCCGGCATGTTCGGCATGTACGCCGGGTGCACGCCGGGGAAGGCGGACGAGGTCGCGGGACTATTGGAAACGGAGCTGGAGAAGATCGCCACGGATGCGGTCGATTCCGACGAACTCGCCCGCGGGATCGGCCAGGTCGCCGGGGGCCTGGTGCTCGGGATGGAAGACTCCGGTTCCCGGATGTCGTGGCTGGGCCGGGCGGAACTCGCCCTCGGGGAGGTCCTCTCCCTCGACGAGCAACTCCGTCGCATCCAGTCGGTCACGGCGGAGCAGGTGCGCGACATGGCGGCGGACCTGTACCAACAGCCGCGCCACCTCGTCGTCGTCGGGCCATAAACCTCTTGTGCGCGGCAGACCGCGCGCCATAAGCTGTGCCCCTCACCTCACCTCGGAAGGGCCGAACGATGGCAGTCTCACTCGCAACCTACATCGCCCTGCCGGGCACCATGGCCGAAGCGATGTCGCATTGGCACGAGGTGTTCGGCGGCGACCTGCACATCCAGTACTACCGGGATGCCCCGATGGGCGCGCTGGGCTTCGAACCGGACCCGGACGCGGTCGCCCACGCGACGCTGGCGTTGCCCGGCGGGGTCATCGCCGGCGGCGACGCTCCCGACCGGGACAACGAGTACCCCGTGCGCGGCACCGCCTACTCCCTGCTCTACACCACCGATACCCCCGAGGAAGCCCGCCGGCTCATCGATGGGCTGCTCGCCGGGGGCGGTACCGAGGGGATGCCGTTCGATGTGGCGCCGTGGGGCGATTGGTACGGGCAGGTCTTCGACCGGTTCGGGGTGATGTGGGCGTTCTCCTGCGCGAGCTAGCCATCGCTTGGTGGCTCAGTCATCGCCGAGTAGTTCTCGGACCGCCCGGTCGATGAAATCGGTATCCGCGGGATTCATGCCGATCCCGGCGAAGTGGCCCCACACGCCGGGGATCGGGCGGAACTCGCTGCCCTTGATGAACTGGCCCGCCCACTGCTCCTCCTCGGGAGCGAAATAGCGATCCTCATGGGCCGGCATCTGGATGAGCCGCGCTCTGATCCGGGCGAGCGCCTTCTGAAGATCACCGTCGCAGCCGGGCGTGTTGCCCACGTTCGCGTGCTGCCAGGTCCAGGCGAGGGCGAGAAGGCAGTTCGCGTCGCGACCGAGGAAGTGCCCCTCCCAGTACCGCACGAGGAAATCCTCCAGGCTCGTGAACCCAAAATCTCGCCAGACCTCCTGCCAATAGAACGCGGCGGACAAGCCCCACCCGGCATACACTCGGGCGAGGGCGCGAAGGCCCTGCTGCGGCGGGTCCTCGTACCAGCCGCCCTGCCACGCGGCGTCGGTCCTCACCGCTGCGCGCACGGCTTCGAGGAATACGAAGTTGTTCGGCGAGGTCTTCGTCGAACCGCAGAAGGGCAGGAGCGCATCCATCATGTCGGGGTAGGACACGCCCCACTGATAGGTCTGGCCCGCGCCCATCGACCAGCCGAGCACGAGCCGCAGGTGCTCGATCCCGAAGTGTTCGGTGAGGAGCTCCTTCTGGGCGCGGACGTTGTCGTACATCGTCACGTTCGGGAACCGCGGGCCTCGTTGGGCGAGGGGCATGTTGTTCGGCGAGGAGGACTCGCCGTTACCGAACAGTGCCGGCACGATGATGAAGTATTTGTTGGGATCCAAACCCATGCCCTCACCGATGAGCCACTCGTTGTTCTCGATGAAACCCGAGTACCACGTAGGGTAGAGGATCGCGTTGTTCTTCTGCGGGTTCAACGTGCCGTAGGTCTTGTACGCCAACTGGGCGCTGCCCAGGGTGATCCCCGATTGCAACTCAAAATCGCCAAGCCCGTAGGTTTCGTTGGTCTCGCTCATCGGAACTCTCCTTCGAATCGTGTGCGCCGCAGTGGCCCGAGCCTAACCCCGCCGCGGGGGCGAGGGTGCGCCGCCCGCGCAGATCCGCGAGCGGCGCCCCAGCGGGGGAGGGGCTTAGGAGGAAACCGCTACCTGGCCCCGGTCCGTCTTCACGGGCCCGTCCCCA
>JAJYRV010000300.1 GCA_021793935.1 Actinomycetes bacterium
GGGTGCACCCCAAAGGTTTATCCCAATCGGCGGCTAGTACCGCCAAAAGGAGAGAAAAGTAATGAAAATTCGTCATCTTCCCGCCCTCGCGGCCGCGACGCTAGTGCTCGCGGCGTGCTCGGCTTCCGATCCGCTCGAACCAGAAACTGAAGATACCGGCGGTGAGGAGACCCAGGTATCCGGTTCGGTGACGGTGGGGTCGCAGGATTACTACTCGAACGAGATCATCGCGGAGATCTACGCCCAGGCGCTGGAGCACGCCGGGTTTGACGTGGAGCGGCAGTTCTCCATCGGGCAACGCGACGCGTACATGCCCTCTATCGAGGCCGGGGACATCTCGATCTTCCCGGAATACACCGGGAACCTTCTGCAGTTCTACGACCCCGACACAGAGGCGCGAACGGAAGAGGACGTATACGAGGAGCTCCGGGAGGCGCTCCCCGAAAACCTGGCCGTGCTCGATCAAGCGGAGGCCAGCGACCAGGACTCGGTGACGGTGACCAAGGAATTCGCCGACGAACATGATCTTTCCAGCATCGGAGACCTCGCTGAGCTTGACGAGGAGCTCACTCTCGGCGGTCCGCCCGAACTCGCTGAGCGACCCTACGGGCCGGAGGGCCTGGAGAGTGTGTACGGGGTCGAGGTGGAGTTCAACGCCACCGGTGAGACGACCGTGGAGGAGCTCGAGGCGGGTACGGTCGACCTGGCCAACGTGTTCACCGCCGACCCACGTATTCAGACGCTCCAACTGGTGCCGCTCGCCGATCCCGAAGGACTCTTCCTCGCCTCACACGTCGTGCCGCTCGTCACGGCAGACATGGAAGACGACCTCGCCCCGGTGATCAACCCGATCAGCGAGGCACTCAGCGCCGACGCGCTCGTGGGAATGAACGTCCAGAGTCAGTCGGATCAGAAGTCCCCGCAGGATATTGCTGAGCTCTGGCTCGAAGACAACGGCTTCCTCGACTAACCGGGAAGGGGCTCGCTGACGGGCTCGGGCCAAAGCAGCGCGGTTTCCGTTCGCCCGCCCTGCCAGGGCGGGTGGACCCGCACGAGGTGGTCGTAGCCGATGAACCGTTCGGTGAGCTCCGCGCTGATGCGCTGGTAGGGCCCGGTCTGGGTCAGATGGCAGGCCATCGCGTGCTGGACCCGGTCGAGCACTTCCCTGCCGCCGAGAACCGTCGTGACGTCCTCGTCCGGCCGGCCGAGGTCAGTTTCCAGGTACACGCTGGCCGGGTCCTGCGCGGCGATCTCGCGGGTCCAGTCACTCATCAGGGAGTGCGGCAGGCACCAGTGGTACAGGCTTGCGGGCCACTGCACTGCGCGTGTGAAAGCGCGGGTCGTCGCCGCCGCCACGGCAGCATGATCCCGGTGCCCGTCGGAGCCGGTGGGAGCCATCGTGATAACAACCTCCGGATGGTGCGCCCGTAGCGCCCGCTCGATCGCGCCGTCCAGGCGCTCCCGCTCCGCGATGATCGATCCCGGCGCGGCTTCGCCGTCCCAGCCCGAATCGGTGAGATCTAGGAATTCAACGCGGCGGGCGCCAAGGATCTGAGCCGATTCACGAAGCTCTTGCTCACGCGCCCGGCCGAGGGCCTCGGGCGAGGAGTAGCGGCCGGTCGCGTCCTCGCCGAGTTCGCCCCGGCTCGCGCAACACAGAATTACCTCGGTGCCCTCGAGCGCGGTGGCAGCAATCAGCGCGCCGCAGCCGAAGCTTTCATCGTCGGGATGGGCAACGACGAGGAGTAACGTAGCAACAGACTTCTCACCCACGGTGGGCCTCGATTCGCGTCAGCCCCACCGCCCTCGCGGTCACGCTGCACTGAGGCCGGGATTCAAAGTTCTATCCCGTACCTGTCCGCGCGTCAAGAGGCGACCGCGGAAAGGAGCTGCCTACTCCGTGTGCCAGGGGGCGAGGCTGGGGAGATCCTCGTCCTTGAGCCGACTGGGGATGACGAGCACCGGGCACACCGAGTGGTGCAGCACGGCCTGCGATGTGGAGCCGAGGAGCATCCCGGCAAAGCCGCCTCGCCCGCGGGTGCCGACGACGACGAGGTCGACCGCCGTGGAGAACTCTGACAGCAGCGCCGCGCCGGAACCGTCGAGGGCGTGCCGCCGTACCGTTACCCCCTCGTGGCCCACCAGCGCCTGGTTCACTGCGACGTCGAGCCCTTCCTTGGCATCGGCGAGCAGGGCTTCGGAGTCGACGGCGGCGGGTAGCCACCCGAGCATGCCCGCCCCGGAACCGATCGGCAGGCCGACGACGGCGGTGAGCTCTGCATCCCACAGCTCTGCGTGTTCAATCGCCCGGGCGAGGGCGATCTTCGCGGAGTCCGAACCATCCACGCCGACGACGAGGCGCTGCACCGGCAGGCGTAAGGTCGCGCCTTCCTTGTGGGGTACGACAACGACGGGTGAGTGCGCGTGGGCGGGCAGCGCGGATGACACGGTGCCCAGGAGTCGCTCTGCGAAGCCGGATTGGCCGCGGGTGCCCACGACGCATAGGCATACCTTCTTCGAAAGCTCTACGAGCACGCCGGCGGGGTCGCCGGTCTCCAAGGCGGTCGTCACCGTGAGATCCCGGCCTTCGAGGCGAGCGGTCGCCTCGTCGAGCACCGCTTGGGCACCGTCGCGGATTGCTTGGTCATCGAGGGTCGCATACCCGCCGTCCATGCTCGCTGCCGCGAACGTGGGTAAGGCGTATGCGCAGACGACGTGCAGCCGCCATCCGGTGCGCTCCGCGAACGCGGCCGCCCACTCCAGTGCGCCTAGGCTGGCGGCAGAGCCGTCAACCCCAACCAACACGACTTCTTCACGTGTCATGACCTTTTCACCGCCACTATTTGGGTTGTGCTTTACCTTATTGTCCTACATCCTCGGCCTGATGTGCACCACTTCGCCGAGGGAAAACGGCATTCGTTACCGAGGTTCCGAAATTGCTCGTCCGCGCCGAGAGGGTGACCTGCTTGCCCGCGGCTCAGGTGGCGGGCGAATGCGGGCCCGCGGGCAACAAAAAACCGGCCCGAAGGCCGGTTTCTTGTGTGTGACGCGTTAGTCGATCACCCGGATGTAGGTGGCTCCGCCACGGAAGAGCTTGCTCTCGTAGAGCGGGGTGCTCGGGTTCCGTGCCGCGATGTGGTTGCCGTTGCCGGTGTAGATCCCGACGTGGCCCGGCCACCACACGAGGTCGCCCGGGCGGGCTTCGGAAGCCGAAACGATCCGGCCGGCTCCGCGCTGGGCGCCGGAGGAACGCGGTAGCGAAACGCCGAACTTCGAGAAGACGTAGCTCGTGAAGCCGGAGCAGTCGAACGCCCCGGGGCTTGCGCCGCCGTGCTTGTAGGGGGTGCCGACGTACTTGCGAGCCTCAGCAACGATCGCTGCGCCGGTGCCACTGGCGGGTGCCGACGACACTTCCTCCTCGGCGGCCGGTGCGGACTGTGTCGACGCCTCTGCGGGAGCTGCCGCGCGGGTGCCGGTACGCGAAG
>JAJYRV010000301.1 GCA_021793935.1 Actinomycetes bacterium
AGGACATCGTGGCGGCCGCCGCCGAAGGATCCCCACTCACTACGGGCTTTGGCCCTATCACTCGATGCACTAGAAGACGAGGTTGAACAGTTATGACCACTTCCACACCTCCTGCCGCGCGGGACGCCCTCGCAGGGGTCAGAAACGAAATCGGTAAGGCCATCGTGGGGCAGGACGCGGCGATCACCGGCCTCGTCATCGGGCTGCTTTGCCAAGGGCACGTGCTCCTCGAAGGGGTACCCGGGGTCGCCAAGACGCTCCTCGTTCGCTCCCTCGGCGCCTCACTGCAGTTGGAGATGAAACGGGTCCAGTTCACCCCCGACCTCATGCCCGGCGACGTCACCGGATCGTTGGTTTACGATTCGCGCACCGCCGACTTCACGTTCCGCGAAGGCCCGGTATTCACCAACCTCATGCTCGCCGACGAGATCAACCGGACGCCGCCGAAAACGCAGTCAGCCCTGCTGGAAGCGATGGAGGAACGCCAAGTCACGGTGGATGGGCGCACGATGCCACTGCCGGATCCGTTCATGGTGATCGCCACCCAAAACCCCGTCGAGTACGAAGGCACCTACACGCTGCCCGAGGCGCAACTCGACCGCTTCTTACTCAAACTGCTCGTCCCCCTACCAGGGCGGGAGGAAGAGGTGGAGATACTTACCCGACACTCCCAGAAATTCAACCCCCGCAACCTCACCGAAGCGGGCCTTCGGGCCGTGGCCTCCGCCGAGGATCTGCGCGGCGCCCAGGCCGAGGTCGAGGAAGTTCAGGCTGCACCGGAGGTGCTCGGCTACATCGTCGATATCGTGCAAGCCACGCGCACCTCCCCCTCCTTGCAGCTCGGGGTCTCCCCCCGCGGCGCGACCGCGCTCCTGGCCACCGCCCGGGCTTGGGCGTGGCTCAACGGTCGTTCCTACATCACTCCCGACGACGTCAAAGCGCTCGCCCATCCCACGCTGCGCCACCGGGTGCAGCTCCGCGCCGAGGCACAGTTCGAGGGCGTGAACGTGGAGTCACTTCTCGATTCGATCCTTTCGACGGTGCCCGTTCCTCGATGATCCTCACCGGCCGGTCAGTGGCACTCATCGGCTTGGGCGCCCTCGCCACTGTTCTTACCCGCAACCCTTGGCTGATGCTCGCCTGGACGGCGGCGGTCACCATCGCCGCAATCGTTGACTGGGCGCTCCTCCCGCGCCGGTTCACCGCGCAGCGGGCAAGTCTACCCGCGGTCCGGCTCTCACAGACCCACGCGCACACCGTCCGGGTGACGAACACGAGCACGCGGCGCATCCGAGGCCGCATCCGCGACTCCTGGCAACCCTCCGCGGGAGCGCTACGCAACCAGCACCGCATCGACCTTGCCCCCGGCGAAACCCGTCCGATCACCACCCTCCTCCACCCTCATCGGCGGGGCCACCTGCATGCGCACCGGCTCGTTCTGCGTGCCCGCTCGGTGGTCGGGCTCGCCTGGCGCCAGACCACCGAGCCAGCCCCCGCGGTGATGCGGGTGCTGCCGGAGTTCAAAGCCCGCCGCCACCTCCCCTCCCGCCTTGCCCGGCTGCGGGAACTGGACGGGCAGACCTCCCTGCTCGTGCGGGGAGAGGGAACCGAATTCGATTCCTTGCGTGATTACGTCGACGGCGACGACGTGCGTTCCCTGGACTGGCGCGCGAGCGCGCGGCGTCAAGAACTCGTGGTGCGCACCTGGCGCCCCGAACGTGACCGGCGGGTCCTCATCGTGCTCGACACCTCCCGCCTCGCCGCGGCCCGGCTGAAGGAGGAGACCCGCCTCGATGCCGGGATTGAGACCGCGCTACTCATGGCCGCTCTCGCCAACCATGCCGGGGACCAAGTCGACGTCATCGCCGCCGATCGGCAGATTCGGGCCCGGGTGAGTGAAAGCAGGGGCGCGGCGACCATGGCGGCATTCGCCGACGCGCTGGGACCGCTGGACGCCGAACTCACCGAACCAGATTGGCCGCTGATCACCCGCACGGTACTGGGGCAGCTCACCGGGCGCGCCCTCATCGTGCTGTGCACCGCGGTCGACCCGAGCTCCCTCAGCAGCGGCCTCATCACCGCCGCGCAAACGCTCGCGGCCCGCCACCAGGTGATCGTCGCCAGCGCGACCGACCCCCTTGAAGGGGAGCTGCGCCGTCGTCGAGAAACCACCGAGGACGTCTACATCGCCGCCGCCGCTGCCCGCGCGGAGGCCGACCGACTGCAGGTGGAAACCCTCCTCACCTCCGCCGGCAACCACGTCATTCAGGCCGATCCCGACGACCTCGCTCCGCGGGTCGCCGACCGGTACCTGGAGTTGAAGGCCGCCGGGAAGCTCTAACGCGTTAGAGGGCCCAGACGCGCGAGGCGCCGCGCTCCTCATCGAGCAGGTCCCCGGTCTCGCCGAGAGCGACCGCCCGCCGACCAAGCACGATCGTGTAGATCCAGTAGGCGGCGAGGGTGAGACTGCCGATCGCGATCTTCACGGCCACGGGTAGGGAGGTGCGGGGAACGAACCCTTCCACGACCCCCGAGACGCCGAGCACGACCACCAGTCCGAGCGCGACGGTGATGAGGGAACGCCCCTCCGCCGCGAGCGCCTGACCCCGCGGGAGCGCGCCCGGTGAGATCCATGCCCAGAAGATTTTCAGCCCTGCTCCCCCGGCGATGAAGATCGCGGTGAGCTCTAGCTGGCCGTGGGGCAGGATGAGGTAGAAGAACAGGTCGAGTTTGTCCGCTTCTGCCATCATTGCGCCCGCCCCGCCGATCGCGACGGCGTTTTGCACGATCGCGTAGATCGGGTAGAGCCCCGTCACTCCGAAGGCGACCATCTGCGCGGCGATGAAGGCATTGTTCACCCACACCACTTGCGTGAAGTCCGGGGCTGACAGGTTCGAGTAATACGACTCGAAGGCTTGGTTGGCGTAGTCGGCCCGCTGCACGGGGCTCGCGATCGTGTCCAACCCTCCAGGCGTGTGGTAGATCCACATCCCATAGAAGGTTGCGACGAAGCAGAAGGCGATCATCACCGCGATCGTCCACCACCGCACCCGGTAGAACGCGGCGGGAAGGGAGATGAGGAAGAACCGGCTCACGGCGCCGAGGTTGACCTCCCGCGCCCCGGTGGAACGCCCCCGAGAGCGGCTGAGGATGTTGGAGAGCTGGTTGACGAGCACCGGCTCGGGCGCGAGGGAACGCAAGGTCGACAGGTCAGCTGCCGTCTGCTGGTAAAGCCGAACGAACTCGTCGGCCTCCTCCCCGCTGAGTCGGCGTTGTTTCGCCAGTTCCTCGAGGCGATTCCACTCCTGGGAGCGGAGGGCAACAAGCGCGTCTACATCCACACGGGCTACCCTGCCATATATGAGCGAACCTGTCGCGCCGAAGAACCGGGCCGTGCACGCCTTCCCCCGCCCGCAAGGCGAGGACATCCCGGAGCGGATATACGAAACCGACCAGGTGATCACCGGAGAGGCGGTCGCC
>JAJYRV010000302.1 GCA_021793935.1 Actinomycetes bacterium
ATCGTGCGCCCGAAGACCGCTCACGAGCCGGGAGGCGGTGGACACGTGCACGCCCAATTGCTCGGCCACCTCGCTCACGGTCAGCCCCTCGTCTTCGGCGAGGAGTTTGAGGATCGTGACCGCCCGATCGACCGACTGCACAGGGGAAACACTCATGGCCCCAGCATAGCGGCGAACCCACCAGAATTGCGCTAGACGCAAACCCTTGTGCCATGCGCAAGCATGTGGCAGTGTGATGGAGACCACCACTGATCCATGTGGTCCGATCTGGAGGCACCCAATGTCTGTCAACCAGCATCCTGGAATTCTTCTCTACCCGCGGATCCGCAAGTCGCCGTTCTTCTACTCCTCCCGGGAGCACGGCGTAGCGCAGTACAGCGTGTACAACCGCACCTATCACCCGCGCCACTACGGCGACCCCGTCGCCGAATACTGGGCGCTGCTGAGCGGGGTCACCCTGTGGGACGTCGGCGTAGAGAAACAAATCGAAATCTCCGGGCCTGATGCATTCGAATTCACCAACATGCTCGTCACCCGCGACCTGAGCAAATGCCACGTCGGGCAGTGCAAGTACGTCTTCCTCACCAACGAAGAAGGCGGGATCCTCAACGACCCCGTGCTCCTACGGCTCGAGGAGAACCGCTTCTGGCTCTCACTTGCCGACAGCGACATCGAGCTCTGGGCCCGCGGCGTGGCCTACGGCAACAACTTCAACGTGACGATCGAGGAGATCGACGTCGCCCCCGTGCAGATCCAGGGGCCGCTGTCCGTAGCGGTGATGCGGGATCTGTTCGGCGACGACGTCCTGACCGTTCCGTACTACTACTTGCGCGAGTACAACTTGGGTGGGGTCGACGTCGTCGTCTCCCGCACCGGATATACCGCGGAGGTGGGGTATGAGGTGTACGTGAAGAACGCGAGCCGGGATGCCCCGGCCGTGTGGGAGATGATCCTCGAGGCGGGCAAGCCGCACGGGTTGCGCGTCACCGGTCCCTGCCACATCCGGCGCATCGAAGGCGGGATCCTCGCCCACGGCTGCGACATCACCTTCACCACCAACCCGTTCGAAATCGGGATGGGGTACGACTGGATGGTCAACTTCGACGGCCCCGACTTCATCGGCAAGGACGCCCTCGCCCGAGTGAAGGAGCAGGGCGCCGCCCGCGGGCTCGCCGGCGTCGAGATCGGCGGCCGACCGCTGGGTTCCTTCAACGACGGCTCGATGATCGACGTCTTCGGCGTTTACGACGGCGAGGAGCGGATCGGGGAGGTCACCTCCGCCTGCTTCTCCCCCCGGCTGGAGAAGAACATCGGGTACGCAATGGTTCCCGCCGACTACCTTGAGCCCGGCAGGCGCTTCCTCGTCGATACTGGAGAGGAACGGGTGAGGGGCGTCGTCGTCCCGAAGCCGTTCATCGACCCGAAGAAGGACCAACCCAAGACGGACGTGAGCGAGCTCATTGGCGCGGAGTGAGGCCGCAGTGGCCACCCGGATCGAGGTGCTGCCGATCGGCAACATCGTGCAAAACGTGCGCGAGAACCTGCCCGAGCCGGTGACGATCACGGTCACCGCCTCGCCCCGGCACGGCATCGAGGCGACGATCGGGGTCGCGGAGGACATCGCCGAGCTCGGGCACACCGCGGTGCCGCACCTGTCCGCCCGGCTCATCCGCGATAGCGGGCAGCTCCGGGAGATCCTCACCCGCCTCGAGCGGGCCGGAATCACCGAGGCATTCATCGTCGGCGGCGACGCCGAGGCCCCCGTGGGCGATTTCAGCAGCGGGAGCGAACTGCTCACCGCCGCGAGCGCGATCGGTCACCGCCTGCGCATCGGCATCCCCGGCTACCCCGAGGGTCATCCTTTCATCGACGCGGCCGAACTCGACCGCGCGCTGGAAGAAAAAGCCCCCCACGCGGATTACCTCGTCACCCAGATGTGCTTCGATCCCCGGGCGATCCAGGCCTGGCTCGGCCACGTGCGGGCCCGGGAAATCGACCTCCCGGTCTACGCGGGAGTGCCCGGGCCGATCGGGGCGATGAAACTCCTGCGCATCTCTGCCAAGGTGGGGGTGGGGGAGTCGCTGCGGGTGCTGAAATCCCACCGCGGGCTCACCCACCTCGCTTCGCCCACGTGGGAACCGACCGAACTCGTGCGCGAGTTGCTGGGCGCGGCCCGCGACTCCGGCTCCCGGTTCGCCGGGCTCCACGTGTACAGCTTCAACGACGTCGCTGCCGCCTACCAGTGGCACCCAGGAGGAGAACCCGAATGACCACCACGATGCCCACGAGCCTGGAGATCGGGCGCCGCGCCCACCGCGAACCCATCGAGGCCGTCGCCGAGGAGATGGGCCTGGGCGCCGACCTGCTCGAGCCCTACGGCCGAGACGTCGCGAAGATCGACCTCGCGGCGATCGACCGGCTCGCGGCGCGCCCGCGGGCGAAATACGTCGTCGTCTCCGCGATCACCCCCACGCCGCTGGGGGAGGGGAAGACTACGACGACGATCGGCCTGGGAGACGGGCTGCGGCGGATCGGTAAACGCGCGGCGATCGCGATCCGGGAGGCCTCGATGGGCCCGACGCTGGGGATCAAGGGCGGCGCCGCCGGCGGCGGGTACAGCCAGGTGGTGCCGATGGAACGGCTCAACCTCCACCTCACCGGCGATATCCACGCCGTCACCGCCGCGCATAACCAACTCGCGGCGATGCTCGACGCCCACCTCCTGCACGGCAACCCGCGCGGGATCGACCCCGAATCGATCACGTGGCGCCGGGTCCTGGATGTCAACGACCGCGCCCTGCGCGACATCGTCATCGGGCTGGGCCCCCGAACCAACGGCCGAGTGCGCCAGACCGGGTTCGACATCACCGCCGCCTCCGAAGTGATGGCCACCCTCGCGCTCGCGACCTCGCTCGCCGACCTGCGCGCCCGGCTCGCGCGGATCGTCGTCGCCTACACCGCCGCGGGTGAGCCGGTCACGGCCGAGGACCTCGGCGGCGCCGGCGCGATGGCGGTGATCCTCAAGGACGCGGTCAAACCCAACCTCCTGCAGACCCTGGAGAACACTCCCGCGCTCGTGCACACGGGCCCGTTCGGAAACATCGCCACCGGCAACTCCTCCGTCGTCGCCGACCTCATCGGCGCCCACGCGAGCGAGTACCTCATCACGGAGGCGGGGTTCGGGGCGGACATGGGCGCCGAACGGTTCTTCAACATCAAATGCCGGGTCTCCGGGCTCACCCCGGACGCGGCCGTGCTCGTCACGACCGTCCGCGCGCTCAAAGCGCACTCGGGCAACTACCGCATCGTCGCCGGCCGCCCGCTGCCCCCCGAGCTCCTCGACGCGAACCCCGGCGACGTCCACGCCGGCGGGGCGAACCTGCGCAAACAGATCCAGAACATCAAGGCACACGGGGTCACGCCGGTCGTCGCGATCAACGCCTTCGCCGATGATCACCGCGAAGACAGATCG
>JAJYRV010000303.1 GCA_021793935.1 Actinomycetes bacterium
GGCGGCCCGGCCCGCGGGGGAGGACTTGCCCCGGGTCGGGTTGTCCCGCTCCACCGCGGCGGCGCCGACGATCTGCGGGACGTTGGTGGTCGGGGTGGCGGCGTCGACGATGTCGGCGAGGATGACGGTGATGTTGTCCTGCCCGCCCGCGCGCAGGGCGAGATCGACGAGGCGGTCGGCGCATTCGTCGAGGTCGGCGACCTCGCTGAGGATCTCCGTGATCGTGTCGGGGGAGACCATCCCGGACAGGCCGTCGGAGCATAGCAGCCAGCGCTCGCCGACCTTCAACTGCCGCACGGTCGTGTCGAGATCCAACGAGGCGGAGTTATCGCCGAGGGCACGCAGGATGATCGAGCGCTGCGGGTGGGATTCTGCTTGCTCGGGGGTGATCTGGCCGATGTCCACGAGGTGCTGCACGAACGTGTGATCCGTCGTCACCTGGTGCAACCCGCCCTCGCGCAGCAAGTAGGCCCGGGAGTCGCCGATGTGCACCATCGCTGCGGTCGGACCGGAGCGGAGCATCGCGATGACCGTGGTGCCCAGCCCCGCGAGTTCGGGGTTCTGGGTGACGTACTCGCCGAGGTCGGCGTGGGCGTTCTCCAGGGCACGCTGCAGATGGTCGAGCAGATCATCCGAACCGTGAGAATCGCCGTCGAGCGGAACGAGGTGGGCGATCGCGACGGAGGAGGCGATGTCGCCCCCGGCGGCCCCGCCCATGCCGTCGGCGACGGCGAGCAGGTGCGGACCGGCATACCCGGAGTCCTGGTTGGAGGAGCGGGTGAGCCCGATATCGGAGCGGGCGGCAAATTGGAACGCTATCGCCATCAGCGGAGCTCAATTACCGTTTGGCCGATGCGAACGGGCACGCCGGCCGGCAACGCCGCGGTGCCGTAGAGTCGTTCTGATCCCAGATAGGTGCCGTTGGTCGAGCCGAGGTCCTCCACGTACCAGCTTCCGCCCTCGGGAAAGATCCGCGCGTGGCGGGTGGATGCGTAACTGTCGTCGAGCACGAGCGTGCACGAGGGGTCCCGGCCGACGGTGATGGAGGTGGAACCCAGCGCCATCGTCGTTCCCGACATCCGCCCACCGGTGACGTGCATCCGGGTGGGCACTCCCCGCTGCCGCGGTTGCTGTCGGGGCGGGGTGGCGGCGGATTTCGAGGGGTGCACGGAACCGCGGGCGAAGATCCGGGTGCCGTAGATGTCGCGGCGGAGCACGCTCATCGCGCCGAGTACGAAGATCCACAACAGGGCGAGGTAACCCAGCCGCAGGATCGTGACGAGAAGTTCGCTCATGCGCCTTCGCCGTTCGCTCCGGCCCAGAAGGTGATCCGCGTGCGGCCAATCGTGATCGTGTTGCCGTCGACCAGGGTCGCCGCGTCGATCCGGTGCCCTTCGACGAAGGTGCCGTTGGTCGAGCCGAGGTCCGTGGCGATCACGCCGTCGGGGGTGATCCGGATTTCCACGTGCTGGCGCGAGACGCCCGTGTCGGCGACGATGATGTCCGCTTCCGAGCCGCGCCCGAGCACGGTGACCTGACCGGTGAGGAGGTAGCGCTGGCCGTCGACGTCGAGGATGGGTTGGGCGCCGAGGCCGCTCGGCCGAGATGGCTGGGCCGGGGGGTGGGATTGTTCCACGGCGAGTCCCTCACCTTCGTGGAATTGCTGGGGCGGCGCGCTCGGGGAAGGAGCGGCGACCTGCTGGGAGGAGGATCGGATCTTGAACTGTCCGGCTTTGAGTTCGCTCACTTCCTCGAGCGAGACGTCGACGGGCCCGACGAACACATACCCCTGATCGGTCGCGTGGTTCGTGGCCGTGAGGATGAGGTCATCGATGAGTTGCTGGGTGCCCCATTCTTCGATCTTCTCCAGATCGGCGGGCCCGAGTTCCACGACGAAGAAGTTCGGCACGACGGTCCGCCCGCGGGAGAGGGAGGCGATGCGGTCGTCCATCTCTACCCGGAGCGCGCTCGCGATATCTACGGGCTTCAGATCAGCCTTGAAGGCGCGCGCGAAGGTGTTGCTCAAGGCGCGCTCGACGCCCTTTTCGAACTTATCGAGCACTCCCATGGGCACCTCCCTTGATTAAAATCGATGGCCCCAACTGGGTGGCGGAACACTCGTCCTCCACTATCGTAGTTGCCACCGCATATTATCGCCGCTATCCACATCCGTGGCCATGGTTACCCTCGCCCGCGCGTGGGGGTGATCACACTGTTCCACGTGGAACCGACTCGTTGAAAACATGCGGGCCGTGTTAGTCTTTTCACGGCTTAGGAACTTTACGTTCTACTCCACATGCGCGAGTGGCGGAATAGGCAGACGCGCACGGTTCAGGTCCGTGTGCCCGTGAGGGCGTGGGGGTTCAACTCCCCCCTCGCGCACAGAACGAAAACAGCCCCTCACCAGGGATTTCCTGATCCAGGTGAGGGGCTGTCTCGCCCCATCGCGGGGGGGGGCACGATCCGGTGAGGTGATCGGCACTAGCGGTGAGGCCGCACGACAGCGCTACGGCGCGTCGACGTAACGACGAGATACCATTGCCCATCTCACGAGGCATGGAAAATCGGGGATGGGAGCCCGCATGAGTGGGTACGTGAGGCCGAGCGTCGAATCGGTCGAGTTCCGAGACGATGACGGCAACATCATCGACTGCGGCAACCGCTGGAATGCCCGCGACGCACTTGACGTGGTGGCCGCAGTCAGCCCTGATGGGAACTGGCTGTCTTGGCTGCTCAAAGCCTCTCGGCTAGCGACTGATTCCCAGGTAGCCCCTGCATAACTACCTGCTCCAGGCTGAGTCCTGGCCGTCCTCGGTGCTCCTTGCTCTCGCCCCCATAGAAGATGCGTGAAATCTTCTCGAAAACCAGCAGGTGTCAATGCTGTCGCGGATTGAGCCTGCCTAATTACTGCTTCTCGAGAGTGCCGATTACTTCATCGGAATCGTTGAAGATAGTGAGAGCGTCACCGTCAATGACGGCGGAGCGGGCTTCTCGGAGCCAGGTGTCGACCCCGGGACAGCCCTTTAACGTGCCAAGGAGGTCGTGCATGACCGCCCGGCGACCATCGTCGGAAATCGTGTACTGGCCGGAGAAGCCGTTGCAACCGTCGTTGCCCATGACCCCGCCGTCCTCGTCGAATTGGAGGTAGGGGCCTCCGTCTTCTTTGTTTCCCCAAATTCCAATCACGTTCTCGGCTCCTTGCTCGCTGTCCGGGTCTTCTGCTGGGTCGCTGGGATTTGAAGAGCCCTGGAGGGTGTACAACGCCGCCGCCAGGACCACGGCGATGCCTAGGAACGCCACCAGAAAGATGCCCCGCGAGCGCGTGATTTTTGTCACCATAGGGTTCAGGGTAACAAGCATTGCTGAATCTTTGCTGGGCACGCACCAATCCGCACCAGGAGCGCAATAGGTAGTTGTGAGGAATGGAATTACATTATGGGGGTTTGCGGATCTCGGAATGAGGTGGGGAT
>JAJYRV010000304.1 GCA_021793935.1 Actinomycetes bacterium
AACCCTCGAGTGGGGCAACTTCGAGGAACTCGCCACCGGTCGGGAACTCTTCCCCGGTCTCATCGTTGACCATCACGTAACGGTACGCGCCGCCTACTCGCACATCGAATGAGACAGATTCGGTGCTCACCCCGAAGGGGCGCAGTCACTGGGAAAGTTCCGATTCCTCCGTCCACGCGCGCCATACTGGTTCACGCGGCGCATTAAACCTTCGGGTAATAGTAAATTCAGGGATTTGAGATGCGTTGCTGGTCGGACTCATTGTGCTGTTCCTTTTCTCCTGGACGACGCTTCATTTCTTCGAGATAGCGCTCAAGCACCTTTAGGCGAGATTCCCGGTGTTTGCCCCTGCGCCGGGTGGCGCGTGCTACGTGGCTGGCCCTTGGGCTAGCCGCGTCCGGGTCGCGCGGCGGGTGGGGTCGCCCGGCGAACATAAGACTCAACGAAGCGCGCCTCTCCAATTATCCGCTCCGCCAAGCTCCTAACCCTTGATCAGCCGTCCGACTGCTCGCCGTCGTCTGCTGCCCTCTCAAGTTCGGCGTCGGAAATTACTGACTCTCCCGGGTCGGCCGCGTTCTGCTCGCTTTGGAAGCGAAGCTCATTCATATACGGTGTGGGCCGCCCGCGGCGGTAGTCAAGGAACTCCTTCGCGTAGTACTGCCGCGCATCCGCGACGTCGCGTTCATTGTTGATGATGTCGTGAGCGAGGTTCAGCGCGAGATTATTCGCCTCCTCGTCGTGGCAACGAGCGGAAAGCTCTCCCTGCGTCCGGTCGACCACAACACTGCCATCGAACGCCACGAGCTCCGACACCTTCTCTGGCGGAACCCGAAATTCCATCACGGATTCCACAGAGTCGTTATGGGGAGACGGGAACCGGTGCTCAGAAAATTCTGCAGTGGCGGTCATTCGTTTCCATGGACCGGGGTGGTGCCAGATCAAGAGCGACGCGGTTGCTTCCTGAGGTTCACCATATTTGTCGATGACGAGTTGGGCGGCATCACGCGATTGCTCGGGCCATGTACTTACGATGTCTGCTGCGGTGGTCACGGGTACTCCTTGTGAAGGCTCTGCGCGTCTCTGCTGAAACGCGTGGCCCCACGTTAGGAACCGTCAGCCGGGTTCACAACCCCCTAGCCTCATTGGCTGCCCTGGGATTCCTCTTCCAGCACCCGGATCGCAAGTTGCACTCGATTGGTCACGTGCAGTTTCGCGAACAGGCTGGCGAGGTGGGTTTTGACGGTTGTGGGGCTCAGGAACAGCGTCTCTGCGATCTGCGCGTTCGTCAGTCCCTGTGCAACGCATTTGGCTACTTCCCATTCCCGTTGAGTTATGTAGCGCGGCGGGGGAGGTGGAACGCCCGGGTCGCGCGTCTCGGCGGGCTCCTCCTCAGGCAGACGGGCAAGATCAACGAGTCGTTGGAGCGCGCGGGCAGAAATCATTGGCTGATCGGTCGCCGCATCCCGGATCGCACGCAGCAACTCCTGTGGAGTGGAGTCCTTCAATAGGAAGGAGCAGGCGCCAAGGCGCAGGGCATCGAGCAGAAAATTGTCCGTATCAAAAGCGGTGAGGACGACGATCCGCGCCCGCGCCCCGGCGTCTTTCAACGCGCAGGTGGCTTCTAACCCATCCATCCGCGGCATCCGAATATCCATCAGCACAACGTCCGGATCCTGTTCGGCCACCACCTCGATCGCTTCACGCCCATCTGACGCTTCACCGATCACCTCAATGCCATCGACGCCGTCGACCATGAGCCGGATCCCGGCACGCATGAGCGGCTCGTCGTCGACCACGAGGACCCGGATGTGAGGTGGTTTCATCGTAACGGCACCTGCAAGTGGACGCGGAAGGTTCCATCAACCGTTCGACCGAATTGGCAACTACCACCGAGGAGAGAAACTCGCTCCTGGATGCCGAGAAGCCCGTGACCGGTACCCAGGCGCTGACCGTGTTCGCTGGGGCGCTCGATAGTTTCGTTTTCTGAGAGGAGGATGAGGGTGCCGCCGGCTTTCTCTATGGAGATCGTCACCGCGGAGTGCGCCGCGTACTTCTTCGCGTTGTTGAGCAATTCCGTGATCGCACGCACAAGCGCGTGAGTAGTGGCTGGGAAATCCTCGAGTAGTTCTTCGCCCACGTTCGTCCATACAAGAGTTGCGGCTAACCCGTCAGCGCGGGCTTTCGAAACGAGGGCGGGGATGTCTGCAGGCGTGGGGGAGGGCGCGGTTGACCGGTCGAAGTTCCTCAGAGCGGTGAGCACCTCGTGAAGCATTTCTCCCGCTCGAGCCGCGGCATCCCGGGCGGTCGCTGCGGATGCGCGTTGTTGGTCGATGCTGAGGTCTTCCCGATAGGCGATCGCACCGGTATGCATGGCAATGATGGATAACTGGTGGGAGATCCCGTCGTGCATCTCGCGGGCGAGGGCGTTGCGCTCCTCGGCGCGTACACGCTCGATCTCCGCCTCGCGCGCGGCCCGCGTTGAATCGGCTTGCGAGACTAGTGCGGCGGTGAGAGCCGTGCGTGCGGCGCGCGCGTTTCCCCAGAACAGCGCGGCAACGGGGATGAGCGCAGCAATCGCCGCATTGAGGGCAAGTGAGCTTTTGTCACCCACAACTGTGTCTTGCCAATAGAAAACCGCTGTACCGGCGAGGGTCAGAATCACGATGGCGGCGGTGTTGACTGCTCGTGAACGGCGCTCACCCAGGCGTGCAATGGCAAGGATGCTCGCCATCCCAGCGAGAGAACTGAAGATGCCGCTGAACGCAGTCAATCCGTTGAGCAGGAGCGACCTTCGGGCGAACCCGATCAGCGTACAGGCGACGATCCCAACGAACAGGTCAGCTGCGAAGAAGCCCACAAGCCGGTTGGTTCCCGCTTCTCCGTACGCGTCAAGGGAGAGCCCCAGGTTCAAAAGAAACATCCCGGCGCCAACGACGACGCAGGATAACGAGACCACTGCAGCTCGTATTTTCGGGGAGTCGCGAAGAAGTCTCGCGGAGAAAGGCAGCAGCCGGCTCGTGTCATGCTGCGCTACGGGGGAGGCGGGCATGTCAATAGTCTAGGAACCCTCAGAGCGGTGCAGATCGGCCAAAAGGACGACTCGGAATCGGTAAACCCGTAAAAACGGGCGATCCCAGGTACGCTGCCCCGGACAACCATGAGAACCGTGCGAAATAAATCATTGAAAACCACGCCGGTTCGTTACCACCTCATGACCCGCCAGGCGGAGAAGTCCTCCCGCTGGTGGCGCCCGCTCGCTTCCGTTGCCCTTGCCCTCGCGCTGTATGTCGCCGGGGTATTCCTGCTCCTGGGTCTAGTGATGACGATCGAGGGGCTCGCCGGGCACCTGGGCGGAGGCGAGGCGTGGAGCACGACCGACGAGTTCACCGATCCGACCCGGCCACTGGACATGGTGGTGATGCTCGGGCTGGTTGCCCTCATTCTCCCCGCCGCGGTGACCGCGGCGGGG
>JAJYRV010000305.1 GCA_021793935.1 Actinomycetes bacterium
CTGGTTGGTGCCCACGGTGGTGCCGTGGCTCACGGCTTCGATCGCCTCGCCCGTCAGCCCCATGATGTCGAGCACTTTGGAGATTCCCGCGATGAACCCATCGGCCGGATTGCTGGGCGTTGACGGGGTTTTGGTCGTCACCATCGTGCCGGTTGCCTTATCGAACGCAACGACGTCGGTGAACGTTCCACCGGTGTCGATGCCAATTCTTATCTGCGTCGCCTCTGACACTGAGCCCTCCTGTTATTGGGTATGCCAATATTGCACCGCCGACCCGGGCGAATACCTATGTCAAAAAATGACGGAGAACGTGGATTTTGTTGCAGAACTTAGCCGAGAGGTTTGGGGCGCTCGGCCCCGACCCCGGTGGCCCGTTCGTAGGCCTTGGCAAGTTCGAGCAGGCGCCGCTCGCCGCCGGGGCGGGCGACGATCTGGATGCCCACGGGCCAGCCCTCCTCGGTGAAGCCCGCGGGCACCGACATCGCCGGGCAGCCGGTCACGGTGATGAAGTAGGCCGAACGCATCCAATCCAGGTAGGTCTCCTGCACCTGCCCGTTGATATCCGCGGGGAACTCCTGGTCCGCGGGGAAGGGCGGTACTTGGCTCACGGGCAGCACGAGGGCGTCGTAGTCTTCGAAGAAGGTGGCCATGCGTTGCGAGAGCTCCGTGCGCATCCGGTAGGCCCGGGAGACGTCGTGGCCGGTGAGGTGTTGCCCGAGCCGGATGTTCTCTGCCAGCGACGGCTTGAACTTCTCCGGGTGCTCGGCCAGCAGTTCCCCGTAGAGCGTCTGGAAGTGCCACGCGCGAAGGGTTCGGAACGTCTCTTCGGCCTCCGCCAGGTTCGGCGCGACCTCCGCCACGCTCGCGCCGAGTTCTTCGAGGATATTGCCCTGCGCGGCGACGATCCCGGCGACCTGGTGGTCGACCTGGAACGCGCCGTCGAGGTCGGTTGATAGGGCGAAGCGCACTCCGGTGAGTTCGACGTCCGCCACGTGAGCGAAGGTTTCCCCCGGGGTTTCTTGCGCCGCGGAGTTCCACGGGGTGGGGCCCGCTTGCACGGAGAGCAGCAGCGCGAGGTCGTCGACGTTGCGCGCAAGGGGGCCTTGCACCGACGTCGTTTCAAAGATGTTTGGATTCGGCAGTTGCGGAACCCGCCCGAAGGATGGGCGCAGCCCGACGACGTTACAGAATGACGCGGGGTTGCGCAGGGACCCGCCCATATCGGAACCGTCGGCGAGCGGGATCATGCCGCTCGCCAATGCTGCGGTGGAGCCACCGCTGGATCCCCCCGCGGAACGGCTGGGATCGTAGGGGTTCACCGTGGTGCCGAAGATCGGGTTGAAGGTGTGGGAGCCGGCCGCGAACTCCGGCACGTTGCTCTTGGCCACGATGACGGCGCCGGCATCGCGTACGCGTTTGACGACGAGCTCATCCTGCTCGGGATAGTGCTCGGCACGAAGCACCGAGCCGAAGGTGCTGCGCCAATTCGCGACCTCGTGCGTGTCTTTGACCGCGTAGGGCACACCATGCAAGGGCCCGAGCCGTTCGCCCCGCGCGGTCTTCTCGTCCGCGGCGGCCGCGCTTTCGCGCGCCCGCTGCGGATCGATGCTCACGAGGGCGTTGAGGGTGGGATTCACCTCGTCAATTCGCTCGAGGTGGAGGTCGAGGAGCTCGCGCGCAGAGATCGCTTTCTGCGCTACAGCTGCTGCCATCTGCCTCGCGGTCGACCAAATGGTGATGTCATGGGCCATTAATGTTCGTCTCTCTTTCGTTCATCCTCGCGGCGCTGTGATTCATCGTCGCCGCGCTGCGATAGCGCCTACGAGCACGCCCAGGAGGGTGGCGAGGGCGCCGGCGAGAAAGCCTTTGAATAGGTCTTCTTGACGGCTGCTCGCTCCGGTTCCGGCGTTCGGCGCCGCCAGGGGCGCCGTGGCCATCGGGGCAGTCCTGCTCGCGCCCGCCGGGGAGGCCTTGGCTGCGCTGCTGCTTTCTGCACCGGCGGCGGTACTGGCAAGGGGTTTCGCGCCCGTGAGGATCTTGTTGACGTTGTTGAAGAATTCGCCTGCCATCCGCTTGCTCACGGACGTGAGCATCCGCTGGCCGACCCCGCCGATCACGCCGCCGACCGTGGCATCGGCGTCATAGTCGATCTGGGTTTTTTCGCCGTCGAGGTCGGTGAACGTCACCTGCACCTCGACGCCGATCGTCCCGGTCGCCCCCGCCGCTTGCGCATCCAGGGTGAGGGATTCGTGTTTCTTCAGGTTCGATAGCGCGACCTTGCCCTGGTAGGACCCTTTGATCGATCCCACGCCTGCCGTCACCGTTGCGAGGTATTGGTTCTCGCCGGTCTCTTCAAGCCGGTCGCAGCCCGGGATCGTGCTTACGAGGATGTCGGGATTCATGAATGCCTCCCACACCTTCTCCATGGGAGCATCCATCGTCGTTGTTCCGGTCACCTTCATGGCGCCTCACCTTTCGTCGTCTTCGGCACGGTGCTTGAGTCGTAAGTCAAATAGTTCGGACGGCGAGATCGGCATCGACGTGATCGGGATCCCCTCGGCATCTTCGATCGCGGCGGCGAACGCCGCGGAGGTGGGGATCACGCCCGCTTCCCCTGCGCCCTTGATTCCGAGCGGGTTCAGCGGGGAGGGGGTGACCATGTGGTCAATGTCGATCCGTTCGGGCACTTCCGTCACGAAGGGGATGAGGAAGTCCATGAACGAAGCGTTCTGCAGCTGCCCGCCCTCGTCATAAATCATGCGTTCGTACAGCGCGCCTCCCACCCCTTGGGCGACCCCGCCGTGGATCTGCCCCTCGACGATCCTCGGGTTGATGAGGGTGCCACAGTCGTGCACGACCGCGTATTTGAGGATCGAAACTTCCGCGGTGAGCGGGTCTGTTTCCACGATCACCGCGTGGATCCCGCTGGCGAACGTCGAGCGCATCGGGGAGTAGAAGTCCTTGCCCTCCAACCCGGGCTCATCGCCCTCGCTCACGGGGGGCTTATCGGGATCTCCGACGGCGAACTGGGTCGCCGCCCGGGAGGCCTCGTCGAAGGCGTACCGCAGCGGGTTGGAGAGCACGGCGAGCGTGCCCATATCGATCTCGTTCCCGGGGGCGCCTTTGACGGACACGACGCCGCCCTCGATCTGCAGGTCGTCCTCGTTCACTTCCAACGCGTCGGCCGCGATCCGTAGCGCCTTCGCCCGGGTTTTGCGCGCGGCGAGCGCGATCGCCGAACCGCTCATCACCGCCGCCCGGGAGGCGAAGGTGCCCACGGAGTACGGCGAGCGGCGCGTGTCTCCGGTGACGACCTCGACGTCCTCGAACCGTACCCCGAGTTCCTCGGCAACGATCTGCGCGAAGGCGGTCTGGTGCCCTTGGCCCTGGCTCGTCAGCCCGGTGGAGACCTTGACCTTCCCGCTCGTTTCGATGGTCACGTGGCCGCCCTCGTATGGCCCCACCCCG
>JAJYRV010000306.1 GCA_021793935.1 Actinomycetes bacterium
GAGAGAACCAGGCCGAGGGGCTGGTACGCGCCGCCGCCGACCAAGCCGTGCGAATCCTAGCGCCGTTCCTCACCGAGCTAACCACGCCCGCGGGCCGCGCCGATGTGGGGCTTGCCATCGGCGGTGATGCCTTCCTCCTCGACGGGGTACTCGACGATCCCCGCCTCATTCAGTTGCGGGAGCTTCCCCGCCGGGAATACCCGGACGTGCCCGATCCGCGATTCAAGGTCCTGCAGGACGTGGTGCGACGGACACAACTGGTCGACCTCGCCGTCCACAATCCATGAGCGGGCGCGGCGTTTGGCTGAAATCGCACCCTTCTGGCACGCTGGGTGAATGGCAAACGAGGTAGTTTCACTTTCCCCGCCGTGCGCGGAGCTGCACCTGCACATCGAGGGCACGATCGAACCAGACATGGTTTTCGAGTTCGCGGATCGTAACCGGATCACCCTTCCGTACGCGGATGCCGCCGAGCTTTCCGGGCACTACGAATTCGACAACCTGCAATCGTTCCTCAACCTCTATTACGCGAACATGGATGTGCTGCGCACGGAGGAGGACTTCGCTGACCTCACCAGTGCCTACCTACGCCGGGCACACGCCGGGGGCGTGCGTCACGCGGAGATCATGTTCGACCCGCAAGCACACACCTCGCGGGGAATCCCCGTTCAGACGGCGGTGAACGGCATCGCGTATGCCCTCGCCAACACCGCGGCGGACCTGGGGATGAGTACTCGCCTCATCTCGGCGTTCTTGCGGGATCGCCCGGAGGCCGAAGCGATCTCGGTGCTGCACGAACTCCTGGAAATGGACGCTCCGATTTTCGCGGTCGGGCTCGATTCCGCCGAGGTGGGCCACCCGCCGTCGAAATTCACTGATCTGTTCTCCCTCGCGAAGGCGAACGGTCTCATGCGGGTTGCGCACGCCGGGGAGGAGGGGCCGCCGGAGTACGTTGAGGAGGCCCTCGATCTACTCGACGTATTCCGGATCGACCACGGCATCCGGGCGCTAGAGGACCCGGACCTCGTTGCCCGGCTCGTGGAGGAGCAGATTCCACTCACGGTCTGCCCGCTATCGAACGTGCGCCTTAAAGCGGTCGCGAGCATCTCCGAACACCCCCTCAAGCAGATGCTCGAGGCGGGGCTGAACGTGTGCGTCAATTCTGATGACCCGTCCTACTTCGGCGGGTACGTGGACGACAACTACCGTGCCGTTGCCGAAGCGTTGGGGCTCACTCGGGGCCAATTGGCTCAACTCGCCCGGAATTCGATCCTCTCCTCCGTGCTGCCGAAGGAGCGGGAGGTGGAATTGCTGGAGGAGATCAGCTACTGGCTCGGCTCCGGGGACTGGGTCGGTTAAGGCCTGCTCACCCCGATGAGTTCCTCGCCGGCGAGGTAGCGCCGGAGGTTCTCCTCGATGCGCTCGCCTGGGTTCTGGGGTCGGCCGCCAGCGGTGTGCGGGGTGATGATCATGTTCGGTGCCTGCCAAAGCGGGCTCGAGGAGGGGAGTGGTTCCTCCACGAAGACGTCGAGGGCGGCACCGGCGATAGTGCCGTTCGCGAGGGCAGTAAGGAGATCGGAGTCGTCGACCACCGAACCCCGGCCAACGTTGACGAACCATGCGTGGGAGGGCAACGCCTCGAAGATCTCTGCGTTGACGATCCCGGCGGTCGCGTTCGTGCCCGGAAGGATCGAGACGAGCACGTCGGTGGTGGGCAGGTACTCGGGAAGATCCGTGGGAGTGATGACGGGGTAGCCGGCGCGGGTACCTGCGCTGTTGGCGACGCCCGTAACGCGGGCACCGAACGCGCTGAGGAGCGGGGCGAGGTGTTGGCCGATGGACCCGAACCCCCACACGAGTACGCTCGCGCCGCCCAGCGTGGTGAAACCGGTCCGCTTGACCGTCTGGTTGCCGCTGAGTTCGCGGGCCCAGCGTGACTCCTCCTGCGCGCGAGTGGTGAGATCGAGCCGGCGCGCCGCGGCCAGGATGAGCGCCATCGTGTGTTCGGCGACCGGGGCGTCGTGCAATCCAACGCCGGCGCATACCTGCACATGGCTGGGGAAGCCGGCGGCGTGAACCGCATCTGGGCCCGCCATGAGCCCCTGGATCCACTTCAGGTGGGGCAGCTGCTGCGGCAGTGCGGAAAGCTCCGCGGGCGGGTTGAGCCACAACACGATCGCTTCCGCGTCCCGATGTTCCTTCGGGATTGGTGCCCGCACGTCGTAACGGACGTCGCTCACGCCCTCGGGCGCCGTGAATTCAATGGGGATGACAGTGGGTACGAGGATCTTCACGTTTCCACTGTAGCGACCCCCGCCGCCTCGGTGCCTGCCCCTACTTCTCGTTGGCGGGGAGCTGCGGCTGCGAGAGCCCATCGTCGTTGATGAGGTGGTTGCGGTGCGCCCACCAGTACCCAAGGGCGCCCAGGACGATCCCGGCCGTAGAAATGAGTGGATATCGCCCCGGAATGGAGGTTCCACTCAGGTGCAGGATCCCGAGCACGATGAGCGCGATGGCCCACAGGACAGTACCGATGCGGAATACCATCTTCGCGTTGATCACAGCGGGGGTGAGCACGGGTTGATTGGACACGCCTCGATCCTAGCCCGAATTCCGCGTTCGAGGCCCAGGAGCGCGTTGAGCCGCGCAACTCCGGCAATTCTGTGATCCACAAAACATTTACTTAGCATAACTAAGTATCTATACTGAAGAGCGTATGACTTCCCCGCAACCAGCTCCCGTGCGTCCAAGGCGCAATCCGCCGCCACTTGCTACTCGACTCCGGATGACGATCCTGCGCGCCGGCCGCCGCCTACGCGTAGAGAGTGCGGGCTCGCTGTCAGAGGGGCAGCTTTCGGTGCTCTCGATCTTGTTCACCTACGGGCCTCTAAGCCCGGGGGAACTCGCTGAACGCGAGCACGTGCGGCCGCCGTCGATGACCCGCACCGTGCAGTTCCTCGAATCAGAAGGCTTCGTGCTGCGCACTGACGATCCCCGCGATCGTCGCTCGGTGCTCATCGAGCTCTCCGAGGAGGGGGCCGAGTACATCCGCGAGACCCGCCGGCGCCGCGACCAGTGGATTCAGCGCCGACTAGCCTCCCTCACCCGGGAGGAGCGCCTCGTCCTGTCCGAGGCGGAAGAGATCCTACGGAAGGTGGTGAACAATTGAGCCGCACATTCTCGTCGTTGAGTTTCTATAACTACCGCATGTGGTTTATCGGTGCGCTGATCGCCAACATCGGCACGTGGATGCAACGCATCGCCCAGGACTGGCTCGTGCTCACCGAACTCACCGACAACTCCGGATTCGCCGTGGGGATCGTGACGGCGCTGCAGTTCATCCCCACCATCTTCCTCACCCCGGTCGCGGGTGTGCTCACCGACAGGTTCAATCGGCGCAGGATCCTCATCGCTACCCAGACCGCTCTCGGCGTGCTCGCTGCAAGCCTCGGGGCTAT
>JAJYRV010000011.1 GCA_021793935.1 Actinomycetes bacterium
CCGATCTGATCGCATCGCCTTCCACACGCGGTTGGTGATGAGCGCATCGACCGCGACCCCCTGGTCGACCTCATTGAAGTGAGGCATTGCCTCACCCTCCCAGAGGACACGCGAGCCGTCGCGCGACCTTGCCGGTGGGCGGTGGACGTTGTTTAAGAGCCCTTCAACCAAGTCAGAAGCTGGCGCGAGATCCTTGAGACCTTGCTGATACTGAATTCCGATCGCCGAGCATCCAAAGTCATCGGCGATCCGGAGCGCGGCAATGTACATCTTGTGCTGCATCCGCAGCTGATTCATCGTCAGTTCCGTCGCTTCATCGGTGCCGAGCCGGAAGGTCATCCCCTCAGCTTCGAGCCAGGCTTGGACCGCGTCGGCCTCCTCATCCGAAACCGTGAGCATCTCCGCCCACAGAGCACTTTGGCTCAAGCGTTCCTTATAGATCCCCAGCGGGTTAAGAAGCTCATCATCGAAGATTGCGTTATACATCCCCATGCAACCTTCGTCGAAGACGCCGATGATCGCTTTGCGTCGCTTGAGATCCTCTGCGAGCGCCTTCCCCAGCTCCGCCTCCGCTCCGACCGGGAGCCCGGTAAGCGGCGCGACGTGGGAATCGTCGTGGGTGATAGTCCCGGTGTTGATCCACTCCGCGATGGCGTTCTGGAACCACTCGTCGCTGCCGTCGACGGTCCAGATCGTTGAGTAGGGCTTGCCCATCTTCGTGAGGCCTCCGTTGAGGCCGAGCAGCCCAACGAGACCCGGCCATTCGCCGGCAAAGTTAGCTGCGGTGAGGATCGGGCCCCGGTGGTCGCGCAAGCCTGCAAGCACGTGATGAGAGTATTGCCAAACCGCTTCCGCGACGACGAGCGGCGCATCGGGCGGGATGGTTGCGAAAATGTCCATTCCCATGCGCTGTGAAGAGATAAAACCGTGACCGGTCTCTGGGTCGACTTCGTGGGCCCGCTCGACCCGCCACCCATGTTTGGCGAACGCATCAGTGAGAACTTTCTCTAGCGCCACCTGAGTTGGCCAGCCCGCAGTGTTAGCAGATTCTCGAAGGTCTCCAGATGCCACCAGGTAAACGGTCTTCGCCGGTGCCGAGAGTTCGGCAAGTGGTGCTGGCATGTCGTAGGTCGTCATTATTCTCCTTGACGTTGCTCAAAATGAGTGCTGCGTTGAAACGCCGCTAGGGCGTGCGAGATGGTCTTCGTTGCGGGGTAAAGCTCCCGATACAAGTCGTAGAGTTCGCTGTACGTTTCATGATCCTCGCGTCGCGGCTCCACGATTCGAGCTGGTGGATTCCATCCAGAGACATCCACGCCGTCGGCTCTAGCCGCCAGCAGCGATGCGCCGTAGCTTGCGCCGATCGCATGGGTGGGGATGACCTGTTTCAGTCCGGTGACCGAGGAGACGATTGCCGTCCACAGATCTCCTTGCACGCCGCCGCCAACGGCAACGATCCGGTCGATCCTTGCCCCGGCCTCATTCATCGCCTCGACATTGTGGCGGACCCCGAATGCCGTGGCCTCCAGGATGGCGCGATAGATGTCGCCGCGGGTGTGACTCACGGTCAAACCGGCGATCACGCCGCGAGCATCAGCATCAAAAATCGGCGTGCGTTCACCCGCAAAGTACGGCAACATGAGTAAACCGTGGGCGCCAACGGGACTCTTCTCCGCTTCGGCAAGCAAGGTCGCGAACTGCGCTTCACTCAGATCGGCAAACCAATTCGTGATGGCCCCGGATGTGGCCATTCCTCCTGCCAGATTAAATGTTCCTTCGTACGCCCCGACGGTGCCCCACATCGTCTTCGTCGACTGCCGCGAGCCTGCCGTCGCGATCAAGAACATGGTCGTGCCGTACATGATCATCAGGTCACCGGGGTTTTGAGCGTCAACGCTCACGGCTTCACTCCACGCGTCGATTGTGCCCGTGATGACCGGCGTACCTTCGGGGATTCCCGCAACCTCCGAACTCGTGCGGCCCGCGAACTGTCCCGGCCACCGCAATTGCGGTAACGGCAAGGACGGAGCGACCTCTTCGGCCCATCGGTGCCAGGTACCGACCTCTGGGTCGTACATCGGGTTGCACTGACTTGCAGAATGATGGTCCAGCACGTACTCGCCCGTAAGTTTGAATACGAGCCACGAAGCCGGCATAAACATGTACTCAGCCTCGGCCCAGACGTCGGGTTCCTCCTGTTGAATCCACCGCAGCTTCGGTCCAACTGCTTGAGAAGATAACACCGAGCCCGTGCTGTCGAAGATCTCGGTCCGACCGAGTTCGGCGTCCAATTCACGAATCTGCTCTCCGCTGCGAGTATCAACACCGTACAGAATCGCTGGACGCAGGGGCTCTCCCGCAGCATCAGCGAGCAATACGCAGGGTCCCATCCCGCTCACGCCCACCGCGCCGAGAACACTACCTCCCCCCAAAGCCTCCTGCGCTGCCTCGCCCTGGAGAAGTTCTTCAGCAATTTCGAGAAATTCCTGCCACCAGATATTGCCGTCCATCTCGACGTACCCCGGCATCGGTCGATCGGGCGCGTGCTGCCTCGATGTAGAACTCAGAACGTTCCCACGCTCGTCCGTGAGCACGCCCTTGGTACTAGACGTGCCAACGTCCACCCCGAGAAAGATCTTCGACGTCATGGCTGCAGCGTCTCAGAAATCGATTACTCGCGCAACTTCTTTTAGTGCTCACCGGTACAGAAACGAGTGCGGGTTTGCTGAACTGGTCTTCAGCAAACCCGCACGGCGGCTGCACAAGGAATTCCTGCTTCTCTAGGTGTGTTCCTTGCTAAACCGTTGGCTTCCTTTTCCCGGATGCTCTTCTAAACACGACTCCTAGAGCAAGGACTCCCAGTGTTGCAAGCAGGAGCGGAAGCACGAAGGCGCCGGTAGATGGCAACGATCCACCGTCAGGTTCCTGTTCCTGCGCGCCGCCATTGTCCTCTCCTGGAATGGGAGCTGAACCTTCGTCGTCACTGTAAATGTTGGTGATAGTGACCTTGACAGGTTCCTCTATCCCGTGATCAGCCAATTCAAGGTCAACTGAAGTTCCTTCCGATTCAGTCTCCTTGCCCGATGAGTCCTCAACGAACATCAAAGTCCGTTCGGCACCTGCGTCATCCAGTTCCGTGAGTTGGCACGTTGACCCGACGGGCAGGTTCTCATACACAGTAGACGCCTGATTCGGAAGCGTCAGCTGGCGGATTTCACCGCCCGGAATCGCGAGCGGATCGGAGTTCTCAAGACCGGGGTGGACGCACTGCATTTCGGTCTCGAACTGCAGTTCTTGTGTCTCACCTTCAATGACTTTCGTCGCCTGAACGCTCTTGGTTTCAAAGATGCTCGTGACGGTGACTTCAGTCTGCGCATCATTCTCTTCCTCGATAACCACGGATCCTCCGTTCGGAGAAAGAGTGGTGCGTGTTGCGGCCCCGTCGTTCACTACCGTCACATCACACTCCGCACCTATCGGAAGCGCATCAACAACGGATGAGAAGGAGTTCTCTTCCGACAGGCGCACAGTCAATCCGTCCGGAAGATCACTGCCCGCATCCGCGCTACAGGAAACCGCAACCTCTAAGGGCGCGCCTGCCCATAGTTCAGCGCCGGGGCCCTCAAACTCTGCAGAGATCGCCAGCGACCCACCATCTGCCGGCGGAGTTTCTGCTAAGGCAGCCAACAATTCTGCGGCTTCCTCCTCAGAAATATACTCGCGTTCCAGCAGGTCTGAAACCACACTCTTCACGTGGCTCGGCAGGTCTTCGTGGTCTGACGTCTCTGGGTCCCATTCGAGCATGTGACTCAAGCACGCATCGTGCCACGTGCCCTTCCGGTTTGCCCCTTGGCTCGTCTCACCACGGAAGGCGCCGCTTAAGCGGCGATCCTCAACGGTCGTGTCCACCCCGTCGACGTGAATCTCGCCTACGCAAGCTGCCGGCGCAGGCGAAGTAAGCCAGTCATAATCAAACGCGTAGTGGTTACCGCTGGAAAGTAGATGGACTACACCATCGCGCGCCTGCAATCCCGTCAGGTATCCATATCGTTCGGAGCTGAATGGGCTGAGAACAAACTCTCCGCGGCCAGCGCCCTCATCGAGAATCTCGGGAGCACCGTCGTGGCTGACCAGTCGCTTGTACGGCCATGTTTCTCCGTCGTCTAATGACACAGCGGTGAACAACCCCGAGCCGACAAAATCATCGCCGTTTTCATCGGTGAATTCCGTCATTGGCGCGAAGGTTGCGAACATGAGCGCATCGTCCTCTTCCAGCTCCAACAGGAAGCCACGCTGGCCTCCTTCGAGCGGCTCGAACTCACTCGAGGAGTATGACCATGTCTCTCCCCGATCGTCGGAGATGCTCTGTGGCATCCATCCGTTGAAATTGAACGTCGTGTCAATCAGCCCGTGATGTTCGTTTCCGGACGAATCCTCAACATGAGAACCCCCGTCTTCATCGAACGAGTAGCGCAGCACTTCCTGTGAATCAGAGACTTCGAGCGAGTTGTCCATGAGATCGCCCACTTCATCAGCTTCCAAAGCACCGTGAAGAATTCGGAATTCATCGATTGAGGCATTCAGAGTTGGATCCCCATATATGGAACGGCCGATCCAGTTATACGCCGTTTCCCCAAGGTCCGACGGGTTGAGTGTGATCTCGTCACTTTCACCGACCGCTTCGCCGTTGACGAAAATCGTTACTGTGTCGCCAGATTTCGTCACTGCGAGGTGGTTCCACCCTTGCCCAAGGGGTTCAGGGGACGTAACCGTTTGCTGACCTGAGGTGTCCGGCGACTCAATGGTGAACCGTGGTCCGGTGCCGCCGCCTTCGATCGCAAGGAACATCCCGTTCCCTTTTTGAGAAGCAAAGTCGAACACCCGCGACCAGTTCTGCCCGGCCATTGTGTTGCGCTTGATCCACGTCGCAATCGTGAAGTCGTCGACATCACTTAGGACACCTTCTGGCATATCAACCACGGCATTAGGTTCGGGCGCCCCCAGAGTCACAGCATTACCAAAACCGTCCATGCTCGGCGATCTTGTCGCTTCCTTTTCTTCCGCTTCGCCCAGACTGTCGCCGCGCCCGAGCGCGAGGAGCCGTCCGTCCGAGAGCTCAGCGATTGATGCATGGAAACCCGCGATCCAGTTTCCCGATCCGCCATCGACGAATTCCGGAGCATTGGCCTCGTGCATCTCTTCCGTGATCGGCGCGTCTCCGAGAACGTCCGTCCCTGGATCCCACCAAGTCTCGCCACCGTCGTCACTTATATGGACGGCTGTTCCACTCGACGGGGTCGCGTCAGCAGGTAGTAATAACCGCCCATCTGAGAGCTGGGTTGCTGCGGCAATGACCTGATTTCGTAATCCGTGTTCTGGCTGAATCAGTTCAGGCTTAGACCACGTTGCTCCGTTGTCTGTGGAAGTACGTTGCACCAGGGCTAAAGCCCCATAAGTTTCAAGCGCTGAGATTCCTGACCAATGGTAGAGCGTTTCTTCCCCGTCCCACCAAAGTTCGTTTCCATGAACATTACGACCGGGAGCATCCCAGAATACCGATGCCTCATCCCATTCGCTTTCGCCATGACGCAGTCGAGCGCCTGCTTGCTTCAGTATCCGGTCCTCTTCACCCTCAGTCGAGTACCAAATTGCCATGAGGTCGCCGTTCGGCATCTCGGTTACGGCAGGCTGGTGATTGTGGCCGAAAAATGGGCCCCTGGGTGCCGTCTCGAGATTTATGAAGGAGCGAGGACCTTCAAAATATGGTTCCCCATCGTCGGTAGGGCCTTCTGGCTCCACCCTTTCCTGGCTCACATCTTGAAATATCTCATCAGGATCCGGTTCAGGGAGTGGCTCTGATTGAGGGAGTTCGCCTTGCACGACTCGGAACCCGGTCGCCCAGTTCCGCGTCTCGGGTATCGTGCCGGCCCGCGAAGCCGACCTCAGATACGTGGGCCAGGCGCCTTCGGTCTCCATTTGAGTTGAGTGGCTGCCTCCACGTGTGACTTTGAATTCGCCGTCAACACGGCCGACGGGATCGTTTTGCACTCCCTCTTCGTAAGGCCCGTACCAATCCAACACCCACTCTTCTACCAAGCCGTGAACGTCGTGCAACCCGAACGGATTCGCGGGAGTCTGCCCGACTTGCAGCGAGACATCTTCGTGACCTGCACTCACACCTGGAAACCAGCTCTTTTGCTGATTCAGCCAAAACTCTTCTGGAAGTTCGTCGCCTGTCCAATAGTCTGTGGTCGTACCGGCCCGCGCGGCATATTCCCATTCCGCTTCCGTGGGCAGCCGATACGTAACTCCCTCTTTCTCAGACAACCATTCGGTGAACTCCACGGCGTCGTGCCAGCTGACGAAAACTACGGCTTCGTCATCCTCAGAAGAGAAACCCAGCTTGTCTCTCAGGAGAGCATGGTCAGGATCGAACTCCTCGTACTGGGCGTTTGTGACGGGAGTTGCAGACATTTTAAAGCTCGACGAGATATTGACCTCGTGCTGGGGCTCCTCGTCTAGGTAACCTCGTCCATCCAGGTGGGGTTGGTCATCGCGGGGAGGGCCGGAAGTTCCTTGCAGGAAGGTCCCGGACGGAATATCAACCAGGTCCATGCCTATGGAGTTCGTGGATACCTCAATTGAGGCATCCTCGGTTCCAGCAGCAGCTGCTGACACAGAGAGGAGGCTACCTGCTAACGACAACGTCGCTAATACAGCTATGCGTCTTTTCGTCATTGAATCCTAATCTCTAAAACGTACGTTGTAGGACAAGCATCGAAACAAGCCTTTTGACGCCGTCCTCAGACTTGTACTCGTCAACGGAATACCAGGACCGGCTCCTACACCAGTCTGGCAACTGTTAACAGTAGACGCTACTGTATGGGTAAAGTAAATCTCTGGCAAACTGAACCCTTGAGTGGCGGATGTGTAATCCTGGGGTCGACGTCGAACCGACGACGCCAGAATTCGCTCAGAGACTTGTAACGAATGGAGGTGCGCATGGCCCTGGACGCGCTTACGTCGTCGCAGTCGGTTTCTCACTCTGCCTTAAGCGAGCAGGTGGTAGATCGGCTCAGACGACTGATCATCACTGGCGAGCTAAGCGCTGGGACACATCTCGTTGAAACACGCATCTCTGAAGCGCTCATGGTGAGCCGTGGACCCGTACGCGATGCACTCCGGCAACTTGAGAGCGAAGGGCTCGTAGGCGCCCGTCGCGGGCGCACCTACGTCATCGGGCTCACCCAGGACGATATTGATGAGTTGTACCACCTGCGCCAGCTCATCGAGGTCGAGGCTTTACGGCTCATGATCGAGAATCCCGAGCGTGATACTCATCTTGCACACGCGGCATTAAAGAAGATGTTTGCGGCCGTCGAACAACGCGACACAGCAGCGTACGCGCATTATGACCTCGAGTTCCACACCGCCCTGTATCAAGCGGCCAACCTGAGACGACTAACCGATGTGTGGCTCAACTACCGGCCAACCTTTTCCGCAATCTTAGAGATCACGAACGCGGAAGATCCCGATCTCAACCCTTCCTATAGCGATCACGTCGAACTGCTTGAGGCAGCGGAATCGGGAGACTTTGAGCACGCCCGGAAGATCTTGACGATGCATCTCGCTGGCTCCCATGCACGGATGCGCTCAGCACATCAGCGTCGCACTGAGACGATGGCCGGTGGGCCCCGCACTGAAACGTGACGAATCGTTACTGGTTACTTTTGACCAGCGTGTGGTTGAGACGAGCATCGATCTGGGCAAGGAGCCGTTGAATCGCAGTCTTTCCCATCTCTCCCGGCGATAGGCTAGTGACCGAAACGGAACTCAGGTCCGAGGTCGCGAACGGGAGATCGCCGATAATGCCCACGTCCACGTGAGTCCGACTGCTGGATTTCATGGTCGAGAGAGCTTGGAGAACACCTACGCCAACGAGGTTGTTCGTCGCGAGGATCGCCGTAGCGCGGCCACCTAGCAGGCCGGTTTCGAGGTACCTACCAGCGGCATCCTTTCCTCCGTCGACCCGGAAATTCGCGTACGTGAGGGCGCTTTCGTCCGGCGGGTAACCGGCCGATATCAGCTCCTGCTGCCATCCGCTGGCGCGTTGCACCGCTGTGCTCGTGGTTCGCGGGCCGGTGACACAGACAATATGCTCGTGTCCCTTGTCCAATAACTTTCGCGTCGCTTGCCGGCCGAGTTGCACATTGTCGAACGTGATCTGGTCGATGTCGAAATTCACCTCGCGGTCGATGACGACGACCCCTCGACCGCTCGCTAAAAGGGTTGAGATGGCTGGTTCAGCCGTCGCAGGAGCAATGATTACGCCTGCCATATTTTCACGAGCGGCGATCTGGAGGTATTTCGTCTCCTTCTTCACGTCGTCATCGGAATTGCACAGCACGACGGAGTATCCCGCCTCTTGCGCAACATCTTCGACGGCACGCGCAATCGTCGTGAAGAAAGGATTCTCTACGTCGGGCACAACGAGGGCAATAACGTCCGACTGTCCGCGCCGGAGGGAGCGGGCCGTGGCGTGCGGGACATACCCTAACTCGGCAACCGCCGTCCGCACTGCCTCGGCGAGGTCGTCCCGCACCGGTATCCCGTTCAGCACGCGCGAGACAGTCGCCGTTGATACACCTGCGCGATCCGCGACGTCGCGAATCCTAGTCACTCAACCCTCCAACCTAGTGGGCCATGTCAGAGAAACGCGCGAGGTGACCTTGGAAGGCGACGGCGATCGTCGCCGTCGGGCCGTTTCGGTGTTTCGCGATGATAAGGTCCGCTTCTCCCGCCCGGGGGGATTCCTTCTCATACAGGTCTTCGCGGTGGATGAGCACGACCATGTCGGCGTCCTGTTCGATCGCGCCGGACTCTCGCAGGTCACTCATCTGCGGGGTCTTATCCGTTCGCTGCTCGCTACCGCGGTTGAGCTGGGAGATCGCGATCACCGGTACTTCGAGCTCCTTGGCAAGCAGTTTGATCGCGCGGGAGAACTCCGAGACTTCTTGCTGGCGCGACTCCACCTGCTTACCCGAGCTCATCAACTGCAGATAGTCGATGATCACCAGCTTGAGATCGTTTCGTTGCTTGAGCCGGCGGCACTTCGCGCGGATCTCCATGAGGGACATGTTGGGAGAGTCATCGATGAACAGCGGCGCATCGGAGACTTTGTTGAGCGCGCGGGCGAGGCGGTCCCAATCCTCATCCCGCATCATCCCCTTGCGCATGTTTTGCAGCGGGACCTCCGACTCCGCCGAGAGCATCCGCATAGCAATTTCGGTTTGGCTCATCTCCAGGGAGAAGATCACCGCGGGAAGCTTGTGTTTGATGCTCGCTGCGCGGGCGATGTCGATGCCAAAGGTGGATTTCCCGACCGCCGGTCGGGCGGCGACAACGATCATCTGGCCGGGGTGTAGACCATGGGTGACCTCGTCGAAATCACGGAACCCGGTGGGGACGCCGATCGCTTCCGAACCGCGGCTCGCTGCCGCCTGGATCTCCTCCAAGGTCGGGCTGATGATCTCACCGAGCGGCAAGTAGTCTTCGGAGGTGCGCTGTTCGGTGACCGCATACACTTCCGCTTGGGCAGTGTTGACCACTTCGTCAACGTCGCCGCCATCGGTGCCGTACCCGAGTTGGACGATCCGGGTTCCGGCTTCGACCAGACGGCGCAACACCGCCCGCTCCTGCACGATCCGTGCGTAATAGCCGGCATTGGCGGCGGTCGGCACCGAGGAAATGAGGGTGTGCAGGTAGGGGGCGCCACCGATCCGAGACAGCTCGCCCTGGCTCGTGAGCTCGGCGGCAACGGTGACGGCATCGGCGGGTTCGCCCCGGCCGTACAGGTCGATGACCGCGTCATAGATCGCCTCGTGCGCGGGGCGATAGAAATCGCTTCCCCGCAACACTTCAATAACGTCGGCGATCGCGTCCTTGGAGAGCATCATCCCACCGAGCACACTCTGTTCCGCGGCAACGTCTTGCGGCGGAGTCCGATCGAACTCCGGTGCGCTTGGAGTGGTCAGGTCAGTGGTGCTCACAGCGATCCATTCTTTCAAAAAATTACCGAGAGTCTGCGGGCAGAAGCATCACGGTGTGCAGGAGTTCCGCGCCTGTGGATAACCCGGTAGCAGTGACACTATACGTTGTTCTCCCCGACACGCTAAGCGACGATGTTCACTACTACGATGAGCGAGGCTGCACCGCGGCGCAACAACTTCTATAGGCTTTTCAATCGTGACCGATTCCCTCGAAACCAACCGCGCGATCGACCGGCGGATCCTCGCACTGGCGTGGCCCGCTCTCGGCGCACTCATCGCCGAACCGATCTTTGTGCTCATCGACTCCGCGGTCGTCGGTCACCTCGGCCGCGCGCCCCTCGCCGGGCTCAGCCTCGCCTCGACGATCCTCATGACGGCCGTGTCCGTCTTCATCTTCCTCGCCTACGCCACGACCGCCGCGGTTGCTCGCCAGCAGGGTGCGGGCAATGTTCGCACGGGAATTGGCTTGGGCATCGATGGGATGTGGCTCGCCTTCTTCCTCGGCATCGTCACCACCGCATTGGGGTTCATCTTCGCTCCCCAAATCGTCTGGAGCCTGGGGGCGTCCCCGGAAGTCACCCCGCACGCGATCGCCTACCTCCGCAGCTCCATCCCGGGCATCACCGGGATGCTGCTCGTGTTCGCCGCCACGGGGACCCTCCGGGGGCTGCAGGATACGCGCACCCCGTTCATCGCCGCCGTCACCGGTGCGATCGTCAACACCATCGGCTCGGTCACCCTCGTGTACGGCCTCGACATGGGCATCGCCGGGTCTGGACTTGCCACCGCCCTCACCCAGATCGGCATGGGCGCCTGGCTGGTGTACAAGGTGCTCATGGGCGGACGCAGACTCGGTGGCGTCGATTGGCGCCCGCGGTTCCGGGGGGTGCTGGATTCCGCTCGAGCGGGAACCCCGCTGCTCATTCGCACCCTGACCTTGCGCGCCGCGGTGCTCCTCACCGTTACCGTGGCGACGGCGCTCGGGGATGTTCCGCTCGCGGCGCACCAGATCGTCAACTCCCTGTGGGGCCTCACGGCCTTCGCCCTCGACGCGCTGGCGATTGCTGCCCAAGCCCTCATCGGTTCGAGCCTCGGCGCCGGCGACGCGAAGGTGGTACGCCGCTACACCAATCGCTCGCTGTGGTGGGGTGTCCTCGGCGGAGCAATCATCGGCGTCGCCCTCGCCGGGATCGGCTTCCTCATCACGCCGCTCTTCACGTCGGACCCCGAGGTCCAGAACGCCGCCACCTGGGCGCTGGTGGTGTGCGGCGCCGTCATGCCCATCGCCGGCTGGGTCTTCGTTCTCGACGGCGTGCTCATCGGTGCCGGCGACGGCCGTTTCCTCGCCGTCGCCGGGGTGATTACGCTCATCGCCTACGTGCCCCTCGCTGCCGCGGTGTGGCACTGGGCCCCGGGTGGAACAGCGGGCCTGGTGTGGTTGTGGCTGTCCTTCGGCGGCGGGTTCATGCTCGCCCGGGCCCTCACCACCGGGATCCGTGCCTCCGGGGAGAAGTGGATGGTCCTCGGCGCGTGAGGGCCGCCTCCGGGCTCGCCCACGGGCGGTGCACCACTCCGCATCCGCTCTTTTTGCCGCCCGCACCTGCCGAGAACGGTCTAATGCTGGTCGACGGCGCGAATCACCGGCATTAGACCGTTCTCGCGGCGCCGAGGCGGGAAAACTGCCCCGAGGCATGAAAAAGCCCGGCCGAAGCCGGGCTTTTGCGGTAGCACCAGAAGACTACTTCGCGGGAACTACCTCTACGTTGAACGTCGCCGAGACGTTCTCGTGCAGACGCACCGAGACCTTGTGCTCGCCGAGCGACTTGATCGCGTTACCGACCTCGATCTTGCGGCGGTCGAGCTGGGGGCCGCCGGCGGCCACAACGGCCTCGGCGATGTCCGAGGTCTTGACCGCACCGAAGAGCCGGCCCGCGTCACTGGAACGCACCGCAACAACGGCGGTGAGGTTCGCGAGTTGGTCCCGCACGGCGTGCGCGTCTTCGATCGTCGCGATCTCGCGCTTGCGCCGCGCAGCTGTCATCTGGTCGATCTGGCGCTGCGCACCCTTGGTCCACGGGGTAGCAAGGCCCCGGGGAAGCAGGTAGTTGCGCGCGTAGCCGTCCTTGACCTCGACGACTTCGCCGGCTGCGCCGAGCCCGGTGACTTCGTGGGTAAGGATAAGTTTGCTTGCCATGATCCTCCCCCTTACCGGTTCGAGCTCGAGTACGGCAGGAGTGCCATCTCGCGAGCGTTCTTGATTGCGCGGGCGATCTTGCGCTGTTCCTGAACGGTCACGCCAGTGACCCGGCGGGCGCGGATCTTGCCGCGGTCAGAAATGAACTTGCGCAGAACCGCAGTTTCCTTGTAGTCAATCTCGCCTTCGAAGGCCGTCCGCTTTACCGGCTTGACCTTCTTGACGATTGGCTTACGGGAGCTTCCCTTCGCCATATCCTTCTCCTTGATCGAACTCGCGCGCTGCTCGGTAGCCGGCACGCGAGGAGGCTGTTACTTAGAACGGGGGATTGGAGCCAAAGCTTTGGCCACCGCTACCCCACGGGTCGTCGCTATCGGAGCCGGACTGGCCGCCTCCGTAGGACCCCCCATCGAATCCGCCACCACCTTGGAGGTCGCCGCCGCCGCCGAAGTTGCCGCCGCCACCTCCAAAGTTTCCGCCTCCGCCACCGAAGTTCCCACCGCCACGGCTGGCGCGGGTGACCTGTGCGGTGGCGTACCGCATGGACGGGCCAATCTCATCAACTTGGAGCTCCACCACGGTGCGGCGTTCACCCTCACGGGTCTCGAAGGACCGCTGCACGAGCCTGCCCTGAACGATGACCCGCATCCCCTTGGTGAGGGATTCGGCAACGTTCTCGGCGGCGTCGCGCCAGATCGAGCAGCGCAGGAAGAGGGTTTCCCCGTCCCGCCACTCGTTGGTTTGGCGGTCGAAATTCCGCGGGGTAGAAGCGACCGTGAAGTTCGCTACTGCGGCACCGGCCGGCGTGAACCGAAGTTCGGGATCCGCGGTGAGGTTCCCAACGACTGTAATGATTGTTTCGCCTGCCATGTCACTCCAAAACTGGTCGGGCGACGCTTACGCGTCTTTGCGGATGAGTTTGGTGCGCAGCACAGATTCAGCGAGGCCGAGCTGGCGATCGACTTCCTGTGCCTGATCGGGGCTCGCCGTGATCTCCGCGACGACGTACACCCCTTCGGTGCGCTTGTTGATCTCGTAAGCCAAACGGCGCGATCCCCACACGTCGACGCTGTCGACGGTTCCTTTTCCTTCTTTTACGACGGCAAGGAACTTATCCATTGCGGGGGCTACTGCGCGCTCGTCGATCTCGGGGTCGAAGATGACCATGAGTTCATATTTACGCATGTGTAAACCCACCTCCTTCGGACTCATTCGGTCACGGCCTTTCCGTGACAGGAGGGTCAATGCGTCCCATGAGGGACTAGCCAAGGGTACCGCACGCGGTCCGGTGGCGCAGATCCTTGTGACCGACCTAACCGACCGCGGGAATTTCCGGGCCTCTGCTCAGCCGGTCCCGTCGATTCGGGTGGTCTCGGCGGGTCCGACGACGAGGAGCTGCCACTGTCATCGGAATCGCCAGGTTCGCTCGGCTCCTCGGGCTCATCGGACTCGTCCGGATCGTCGGTTGGCTCCTCGCTCGGCTCTTCGCTCGGCTCCTCCGTCGGCTCCTCGCTCGGTTCTTCACTCGGCTCCTCCGTCGGCTCCTCAGATTCCTCTTCGGTCGGGGTTTGGGTCGGAGCCGGGGTGTACGTCGGCCTGGGGGCGGTGATCGTCGAGTGGGCGGGGAACTCCTCCACGGGCAGGTCCTTCACCGCTTCGAGCATGAACTGGGTCCATACCGTCGCCGGCCACGTGCCACCGGCCACGGGTTCGACCCCGCCGATCGGGCTGAGGGTCTCCTCGTCCTTGCCGTCCTCGCTCGGCTGAAAAAGCGCGACCGCGGTGGTGAGCTGGGGCACGAAACCCGCGAACCACGCAGACTTGTACCAACTCGAGGAACCGGTCTTACCCGCGGCGGGCCGGCCCAGAGCATTCGCCGTGTTCCCGGTACCGCCTTGCACCACCTGAGTCATCGCGTAGGTGACGTCCGCGGCCACTTGCGGGTCAAGCACCTCTTCCGAGGTTGTCGGCCCGGTGTAGGACTTCGCCCCGTCGGGTGTTTCCACAAAGTCAACGATGTGCGGCGTGGTCCGGTTGCCACCGTTGGCGATCGTGGAGAACGCGTGGGCGGTATCGATCACGTGGGGCGAGGCCGACCCGAGAACGTTCGCGGGGTCATCCTCAAGCCCGCTGGTGTCCTCGGGCAGACCCAACCGGATCGCCATCTCCTTCGTCTTCTCGGAACCGATCTCGGAGTTGAGGAGCGCATACGTGGTGTTGACCGAATGCTGCGTCGCGGTCAGGAGGTTGATCCGGCCGCGGTTGCGGTGGTCATAGTTCTGCACCTGCCACCCATTGATATCCATGGGTGAGTAGGAGGGGAACGTCTCGCCGAGGTCCACGCCGGACTCCAGCGCGGCCGCGAGCGTGAACACCTTGAACGTGGATCCCCCCTGCGCAATCGCCTGCGTGGCGGCGTTGACGTTGTTCTCCAGATAGTCCTCCCCGCCGTACATCGCGCGAATTCCGCCCGTCTCGTTATCGAGGGAGAGCAGCCCGACCCGCAGGTTCGGGGAGCGATCCTCGGGGAGGCTCTCGGCGGCATCGATCGCCGCTTCCTGCAGGCGGTGATCGATCGTCGTGACGATCCGATAGCCGCCGGTTTTGATGTCCTCCTCTTCGAACCCCGCCTGATTGACGAGTTCACTGCTCACGCTCCGAAGCAGATAGCCCTGCGGGCCTTGGAAGGTGTCTTCCCGACCCGGGTCCTTCACCTCGGGAAACTCTTGCTCATCGCGTTCCGCCTGGGTGAGGAACCCGGAGGTGACCATGAGATCAAGGGTCCGGTTCCAGCGCTGCTGGGCCAACTCCGGCGAGACCGCGGGATCCCAATTGGACGGTGCCGGGATGATGCCGGCGAGCATCGCGGACTCCGAGACGGTGAGATCGGCGGCAGGCTTGTCAAAGTACTCGATGGCCGCCTGTTCGATCCCATTGGCTCCCCGGCCGAAGTAGATCGTGTTCATGTAGTTGCCCAGGATCTGTTCCTTGGACTGCTGCCGGTCGATTTTCAGGGCAAGGATGGCTTCCTTGAACTTCCCTCGATAGCCGAGGTTATCCCCGGTGTAGTACCGCTCCACGTACTGCTGGGTGATCGTGGATCCCCCTTGGCGCTTTCCGCCCGTGATGTTGTTGACGAATGCGCGGACGATCCCAACGGGATCCACCCCGGCGTTGGAGTAGAACCGGCGATCCTCGGAGGCGACGATCGCATTGCCGACGTGGTCAGGAAGTTCGCTCGCATCAATGATGTGGCGCCGGATCGTCGCGAACTGGCCCATCTCCGTCTCCCCGTCGGCGTAATAGACGGTGGTGCTCTCCGCCGTCGCAACGTCCTCGGGTTCCGGCACGTCGATGAGCAGATATGCGACGATGAAGACGCCGATCCCCAAGATCCCGATCCCCAGGATCGAGGCGAGGAGGAATCGCCAACTCGGCAGCCAGCGTGCGACCGGCCCCTTATTCGGCCGGGGATAGTTCCAGAAACGGTTCGGCTCCTGGTAGCGCCGCCCCCGATATCCAGAAGCCGTGGAACCGGCGCCTTTCGACCCCTCGGTCGTCGGCGTTTGTTCGCGTTTCTGACTCTCCTTCGCGCCGCGATTCTTCACAGATTCGCGTGCGGGCGGCGTCGCGCGTTTCCCGGAGACGATCTCGTCAAACGGTCTCCGGGAAGATCGGGAATCTTTCGGCACGATGAGCCTTCCAATGTGCGGGGCCAGATGCATTCGCGGTGTTCAGTATGGCTGCCCAGCCTGTGAATTCAATGGAACGTGCGCGAAATCGCACCGTTCTTTCACAAAACCCTTTCCGCGAGTGTGGCGCACCCTTCGACCCGCGAAGCGTGCGCCACCGGGATGGCAACGCGCTAGTCTCGTCATGATTCATCCAGTTGAGCGGAAGTTCATGTCAGACCCCCCCATCCCGCCCGCCGCTCCCCGCGAAACCGGTGGCGACGGCGTCATCGCCGATCTGCGCGGACTCGTGCGCCTTGCGGGGTTCCGGAAACTGTTCACGGTCCGGCTCGTATCGCAGTGCGGCGATGGGATGTTCCAGATCGGGCTTGCGACCCTGTTCTTCTTCTCGCCGCAGAACCTCGCGACCGCCACCGCCGTTGCCGGCGCGTTCGCGATCCTGCTGCTTCCGTTCACGATCGTTGGGCCTTTCGCCGGGCCGTTCCTCGATCGGTGGCGACGGCGCCAAGTGCTGTTGTATGGCAATCTCGCCCGAACGATCCTCACCGTCGTCATCGCCTTCATCTTGGCCACCGAAGGGATCACCACCGGCGTATACGTACTCGCCCTGCTCACCCTCTCGGTGAACCGGTTCCTCCTCGCCGCGTTGTCGGCGGGTCTACCCAAGGTCGTTCCCGGCGAACGGCTGCTCACCGCCAATTCCCTCTCCCCGACCCTCGGCGGAGTATCGGCGGTGTTCGGCGCCGCGCTCGGGCTCCTCATCGGCCTCTTCTTCCCCGAGGGCGCGTTCCAGGACACCGCGACCCTCATCGCGGCGGCCGCGTTGTTCGCCGCTGCCGCCGCCCTCGCCCTGCGCCTCGGGCCCGGCGAACTCGGCCCGCAGCGGCCCGAGGCAACGGGGCTGGCCGCAGCGTGGTCCCAGATCCGCAAAGTCACCGCAGACATCGCCGACGGCGCCCGCTACCTCCTCGCGCGGCGCACTCCTGCCCTCGGGCTCGGGGTGATGGCCAGCCACCGGTTCATCTACGGCCTGAACTTCATCGCGCTCCTGCTCATGTCCCGCAACCTCCTGACGGATCCGGACCTCCCGGGTCAAGGGCTCGCGATGTTCGGGTTCCTCTCCGGGATCTCCTTCGCGGGGAACGGACTCGCGATCGTTCTCACCCCGATCGCACACCGGTGGATCGCACCGTGGCGGTGGATCCTCATCTGCCTCGGCCTCGGCGCGGCGTCCCAGATCCTCATCGCGAGCTCCTACCAACTCACCGTCGTCGCGGTCTCGGCGATCCTCCTCGGGTTGTCGGTCCAAGGGGTGAAGATCGCCGTCGACACGATCGTCCAGCGGGACACCGACGACGCCTACCGGGGCCGGGCGTTCACGTTATACGACACGATGTACAACGCGGCGTTCTCCGCTGCCGCCGTGCTCGCTGCCATCGCTTTACCGGATACGGGGTGGTCGGCCCGGGTGTTCCTCGCGCTCACCGTGGGGTATCTGTTCCTGACCGCCTGGTTCTGGCGTAAGAGCACGGCGTTCACCGCGGCTCACCCGTAGGCCTCAGCCCCGGCTCTCCCACCAGCGCCGCAGTTCCGCGATCGCCTCCTCGCGGCTGCGCGGCCCCTGTTCCATCCGTACCGCCAGCATGTGCTGATAGGCGGCGCCGACCTCGCGGCCGGGGTTGAGCCCGAGGATCTCCATGATCTCGTTACCGTCGAGATCGGGGCGGATCGCCTTGAGCTCCTCCTCCTCGGCGAGCTCCGCGATCCGCCGTTCCAGGTCGTCGTAGGCGTGGGAGAGGCGGGCGGCTTTGCGTTTGTTCCGGGTCGTGCAGTCGGCACGGGTGAGCCGGTGCAGGCGCTCGAGCTGCTCACCCGCGTCGGTGACGTAACGGCGCACGGCCGCGTCCGTCCAACTCGCGTCCCCGTACCCGTGGAAGCGCAGGTGCAGCGCAACGAGTTTCGAGACGGCCTTGATCGTCGCCTTGTCGAACCGCATCGCCCGCATGCGTTTCGTCGTCATCTTCGCCCCGACCACCTCGTGGTGGTGGAAACTCACCCCGCCTCCCGGCTCGTGACGCCGGGTGGCGGGCTTACCGATGTCGTGCAGGAGCGCCGCGAGCCGCAGGATCAGGTCCGGCGCGGGCACGGGCCCCTCCGGTCCGGTCTCCAACGCGATCGCCTGGTCGAGCACCGTGAGCGTATGTTCGTACACGTCCTTGTGGCGGTGGTGTTCATCGATCGTGAGCTGCATGCCGGGCAGTTCGGGGAGGACGACGTCGGCCACCCCGGTGTGGACCATGAGCTCCAGGCCGGTTCGGGGGCGGTCGGAGAGGATGAGCTTGACGAATTCGTCCCGGATCCGTTCCGCGGAGACGATCTCGAGCCGGTCGGCCATGCTCGACATCGCCGTGAGCACGCTCTGGGAAACAGCGAAGTCGAGTTGCGCGGCGAACCGGGCCGCGCGCATGATCCGCAGCGGGTCGTCGTCGAAGGATTGCTCCGCCGTCACGGGCGTGTCCAGCACCTTGCTGGCGAGCGCCTCGAGCCCGTTGAACGGGTCGACGAACACGAGGTCCGGCACGCGGATCGCCATCGCGTTGACCGTGAAATCCCGGCGGGAGAGATCGCCCTCGAGGCTGTCCCCGTACGCGACCTCGGGTTTGCGCGTGGTCGGGTCGTAGGAGTCGGTGCGGTACGTCGTCACTTCGACGACGACATCGCCCTTCTTCGCGCCGATGGTGCCGAATTCGCGGCCGATGTCCCAGTGGGTCTTCGTCCACGAGGCGAGGATCTTCTCGGTCTGCTCGGGCCGGGCGTTCGTCGCAAAATCCAGATCGGAGCTCATCCGGCCGAGGAACGCGTCGCGCACCGGCCCGCCGATGAGGGCGAGCTCGTAGCCGGCGTCGGCGAATCTGCTCCCGAGATCGAGCACGTCGGGGGAGAACTCGGCGATCACCCCGAGCGCGGAGCGCAGCAGGGTGGAGGGGTCTGAGGATTGGCGGTGAGACACAATTCATTAGCGTGCCATGATTTGGCCCCATCCGGGAAGTTGGCCCGGGTTTTGTGGGCAAAATTGCT
>JAJYRV010000307.1 GCA_021793935.1 Actinomycetes bacterium
GCCAAGCTCTGCTTCGAGGCGACCCCGGAGGTTTCGCCCTCGGTCGTCTCCGTGGTCACCCGCGATCGGTCGGATGATGCGAACTCCTCCTACCCGGCCCGACCATCGGTATACCTGCGGATCGCTAGGATCGGCGAGGCATACGCCTTTCACAGTTCCGCCGATGGCGGGACGTGGGAGTTCGTTCGCTTCTTCCAGCTCGGCGATCCCGGCCAGATCCCGCAGCTGGGGTTCAGCGCCCAAAGCCCGACCGGACCGGGCTGCCACGTGCGATTCACGGAGGTTTCGTTCCGGCGCGAGACGCTGCCCGACCTGCGCAACGGTTCCTAGCTCTCATTACCGCGGCAGGGGAGGCAAGTTAGCCGTTCTCGCCTGCACGGAACAGCGCGGCTGCCCGGCGAAGGGATGTGCGTGCCCGGCGCCGATCGCCCGCGGCGTCATAGGCCCAGCCCAGATGGAACCACCCGCGCCAGTCCTCCGGTGCGGTTTCCACCGCGCGCGCGAACTGCGGGAACTGCGCGGCCGCTGCCTCTTTATCGACCCGGCCTGCCCGCGACCTCGGCAAGTCATCGGCGACGAGCCCGCCCTCGGCTTCCAACGCGGCGTACATCGCCGCGACGGCGCGGGCTTGGCGCCATTCATTCCACGCGAACCACACGGTGACGGCGGGGATAATGAGCGCGGCCGCCCCGATCCCGATCGCTGCGGGCTTGCCCGTTTGCATGAGTACCACCGCGCGGGCCCCTACGAGCCACACGTACAGGGCGAGCAGCGCCGTCATCCCGACGGCATACGCGAGCCCCTTGCGGCTCATAGGTCGAGCAGGGGATCGAGACCCACGGTGAGACCCGGCCGGGAGACCACCTCACGGATCGCGAGGAGCACCCCAGGCATGAAGGAGCTGCGATCGAAGGAATCCGTGCGGATGAGCAGTTGCTCGCCGGGGTTGCCGAACAGGATCTCCTCGTGGGCAACCAACCCCCGCAACCGCACCGCGTGCACGCGCACCCCTTCGACGTCGACGCCCCGGGCCTCAATGCCCGTTTCCGTCGCATCAGGTACAGTGCCGAGGCCCGCCTCGGCCCGCGCCGCCGCGATCCCGCGAGCGGTATGCAGCGCCGTGCCCGAGGGGGCGTCGACCTTATTCGGGTGGTGCATCTCGATCACTTCAGCGGACTCGAAATACTTCGCGGCCTGCGCGGCAAACCGCATCGCGAGGACGGCGGAGAGCGCGAAGTTCGGGGCGATCACCACCCCAATATCCGTGCCGGCCAGCCGTTCCTCGACGCTGCGCAGCGACTCCTCTGTCCAGCCGGTGGTGCCGACCACCGCGTGGATCCCGGCATCCATGAGCGCCCGAACATTCGCCTGGGTGGCGCTCGGCAGCGTGAAGTCCACCGCCACATCGGCGGTGCCGGCGAGCCCGGCGATATCTGCGCCGCGGCCCAGTTCGGCCACGAGTTCCATGCCCGGATCGTTTTCCACGGCCTGGCACGTGGCCCGGCCCATCCGCCCTGAAGCGCCGAGAACAGCTACACGTAACGTCATGGTTTAACTCTAGACCGGCTCGCGGCGAGCCCGGACCGGGGCGCGGGCCCTCACGCACCCTCGGGGGGCGGGAATTCCGCGCCGTAGGCTTCTTCGATCACTTCCGTGCCGTTTGCGTCCAACCGTCGCCGCACACCAAGGGGGGCCAGCCCGGCGGCGGTGAGGAAGGCGACCCGCTCGGAATCCTCTCTGATCGCCCACGTGCGTACGTGGCTCGCGCCCGTTGTCTTGAGGATGTCAGTACACGCGGCGAGCAGCCGGGAACCGTGGCCCTTGCGCACGTAATCCGGGTGGACCTCGAGGACGACGATCTCCCCAGTGTTCTCATCGGCCGGGGCGAGTGCGGCAAACCCCACAATGTTCGGGCCATCACACGCGCTGAGCAGCCGATGCTTGGCCGTGGGCGGGTTCGCGATGGCATCCCCCCACGCGCGGGCGAAAACGGAAGCATCGGCGTCCTCAAGCACCGATGGCGGCAGGAGGTTCGCGCTGCGCCACGCGGCGAGTTGGATCTCCCCCAGGGTGGGGGCGTCTTCGGGCAGGGAAGGGCGGACGGAGACGTCGGCGCTGAAACCACGGGGCTGGGACATGCCCCCACCTTAGTACCCGCTCACATCGGGCATCGCCCGCGGCGGCAAGGCGCGTGGGATGCGTCAAAGATCGGCGTTTCGCGGTAAGTTAGAGGCATGTCTCTTCCCTCGCGCAGCTTTGGTTCGGTGGCCGTGGCGATGGTCACCCCGATGAACCCCGACGGTTCCGTCGACTACGCCTCCACCCGCCGGCTCGCCGCGCAGCTCGTCGCCGACGGCTGCGATGCGATCGTGCTCGCGGGAACGACCGGCGAATCCCCAACGACGCACACCCCCGAGAAGGATGAAGTCATCCGGGTGGTCGTCGACGAGATCGGGGGGAAAGCGATGATCATCGCGGGCGCGGGGTCGAACGACACGGCGCACGCAACCCGGATCGCGACTTCGGCAGAAAAAGCTGGCGCGGATGGGCTGCTCGTCGTCTCTCCCTACTACAACCGCCCCTCCCAAGAGGGTGTGTACCGCCACATCCGCACCATCGTCGAAGCGACCTCACTGCCCGCGATGGTGTACGACATCCCCGGGCGCACCGGCGTCGCCATCGGCGATGACTGCCTCGACCGGCTCGCCCGCGTGGAGCAGATCAAAGCGATCAAGGACGCCACCGGTGACGTACCCCAAGGCTTCGATCGGATGCGCCGCACCGGGTTGGAGTTCTACTCCGGGGACGACGCCCTCAACCTCGCCTGGCTCGTGCACGGCGCCTCGGGGGTGGTCTCCGTCGTCGGCCACGTGGTCGCCTCGCAGTACCGAAAGATGGTGCAGGCGATCGACGACCGCGATCTCGACACCGCGCGGGACCTCTCCGCGCAACTATCCCCCGTGGTGGAAGCGATCATGGGCGGCGGCCAAGGCGCCGTCATGGCGAAAGCCGCCGTGCACCTCCAAGGGCACATCGACCACCTCACTGTACGTTCCCCGCTCGTGCAAGCAGATGACGCGGAACTTTCCGCCTTGCGCGACGTGCTTATCACACACAACCTATTGGAGAATTAATGACAGCACCGCACCTCGAACTCGGGTATCCGGACAGATTGCCTGAGGGAGGTTTGCGGATTGTCCCCCTCGGGGGACTGGGCGCCGTCGGCCGAAACATGGCCGTACTGGAATTTGCTGGGCGGCTCCTCATCATCGACTGCGGGGTACTCTTCCCCGACGACATCCGCGAACCCGGTGTTGACCTCATCCTGCCGGACTTTTCCTACATTGAAGACCGGCTGGACGACGTCGAGGCCGTAGTTCTCACCCACGGGCACGAAGACCACATCGGCGCCGTGCCGTTCCTGCTGAAACTGCGCGAGGACATTCCTCTCG
>JAJYRV010000308.1 GCA_021793935.1 Actinomycetes bacterium
CCGGAGAGGTGATAACCGCCCAATGTGGGGGACAGGAAAACTTCGTCCCTCTCCGACTCTTCCCGCCAATTGCGATCGGCGGCAGCCGGATCGGCCATCGCTGCCCAATGCTTGGCAACCTTAGAGAACTCCCCCGCGCCCATCGTTGCGGCGGAATCGACGAGGAATTCCTCGCCGACATCTTCGTTGCGCAGTTGCTCACGCAAGGCATGGGTCTTCGTTGCCACCCGGGCCATGATGTGCCCGTGTTCAGCGCTGATGCGACCATTCGCAAGCGCCTGCGCAGCTTCGGGCAGATAGTCACGCATCGCTCGGGAAGTCTTGACCATCTTCGCCGCGAGCGCCCGGGGAGCCCCCGTTACCGATGTCAGCCACGAAGTTATCGAGTACGAGCCGCCGCTCGCTCGCCACGCGGCGTCCGCCTCTGCCATGTTAAGGGCCCTGGTTTGCAAATACGCCACGCGCCGGTGGACCTGCTCAAGAGTGAACACGAGATCCTCAGCCGGAGCCGAATGCTGGTCCCACGCGGCTTCGGTGAGCCGGTCGAGCCGATACAAGATGTGGTTGAGCTCAGCCTCCGGGTCAGCGTGCAGGCCCTCGCCTGCTGCAATAGCCTGCGCACCCGCCATGCCGCCCTCCCGGATCGAACCTCGTCGTCACCCCCAGTATAATGGAACGGGTGTTCGAGCGCAAGGCCTTTTTGGGAATAATTAGCACAATATTTCTATCGATGTCGGCCGCAGCGGGCGGCGGCGCCGCCGGCGGGGCGTGGCAACGGCGACGGAACAACGAAAGGCGCCGATCGCCGTCCCCCATGAGCGCGGGCACTGACGTTCCCCTCGGGCAGCGCCGGCTACGCCGGGGAAGGTGGCGGGGAACTTTCCCTTACCGTTCGGTAACAATTTGACCCCTGAGGCACAAAAACGGCGGGAATAGCGCGCACATTTCTCCGCGGTCTGGTTCAATTCATTCCACCGGCACATCGCTGTGCGCAGACCTTCCTTGGAGGACTTATGAAACGGGGCAGAGCAGCCCTCGTCGCAGGAATCGCCGCATCGGCATTGCTGTTGACAGCGTGCGCTGAATCGCAGCGCGAAGCAACACCAGACACCGGCGCCGAGGATGACGGCGCCACCGATACCGACGACGGCGGCGAAGGGGGCGGCGGGGACGACATCTTCATCTTCGGCGCCGCCGGGAAGCCGAAGCACTTCGACCCCTTCTACGCCTCGGACGGGGAGACCTTCCGCGCCACCCGGCAGATCTACGAGCAGCTCCTCGACTTCGAACCCGGCAGCGCGCAGGTGGCGCCCGGGCTCGCAGAATCGTGGGACAGCACCGAAGACGGTCTCACCTGGGACTTTCAGATCCGCGAGGGCGTGAAGTTCCACGACGGGACCGACCTCGATGCCGAGGCGGTCTGCTACAACTTTGAACGGTGGTACAACCAACCGGAAGCGGCGCAGACGGGCGCCGTCGCCTACTACTGGATCAACAACTTCGGCGGGTTCGCCGATTCTGACGAGGAATCGATCTACGAATCGTGCACCGCGACCGACGATATGACCGCGCAGGTGAAACTCACCCGGTTCACCTCGAAGTTCCCGGCGATCCTCGCCCACGGAGCGTACGCGATCGGCAGCCCCGAGGCGATGGAGGAGCATGACGCCAACGGCGTGGAAACCAAGGGAGACGGGTTCGTCTACCCCGACTACGCCACGGAGCACCCCACGGGAACCGGCGCGTTCCAATTCGGCGGGTACGACGACTCCACCGGTACCGTCACGCTCGACCGCAACGAGGACTACTGGGGTGAACCAGCCGGCGTGAGCCAGATGGTGATCCGCACGATCCCCGACGAGACCACGCGCCGTCAGGAACTCGAAGCGGGCACGATCCACGGCTACGACCTGCCCAACCCCGTTGACTGGGGCGAGTTAGAGGCGGCGGGCAACTCGGTCGAGATCCGCCCCGCCTTCAACATCCTCTACGTCGGGCTCAACGCGACGAATAACGAGGCGCTCAAGGACGTCAAGGTTCGCAAGGCCCTATCGCACGCGATCAACCGCGAGCAGCTCGTGGCCACCCAACTGCCCGACGGCGCCGAAGCGGCGAGCCAGTTCTTCCCCGACACGCTCACCGGGTACAACCCGGACCTGGAACCGGACGCCTACGACCCGGACCTCGCCAAGCAGCTCCTTGAAGAGGCGGGCCACTCCGACCTCACCATCGAGTTCTGGCAGCCGACCGAGGTGACCCGCCCGTACATGCCCGACCCGGCGAACATCTACGACGCGATCCGCTCGGATTGGGAGGACGTGGGAATCACGATCGACGCCGTCGCCCTCCCCTGGAACGGCGGCTACATCGAAGGCACCGAGCAACACAAGGCGCACGCCTTCCTCCTCGGCTGGACCGGGGACTACGACTCGGCGGACAACTTCATCGGTACCTTCTTCGTGGAGCAGAACAACGCGTTCTCCACGGAGAACTACCCGTTCGCCGACGATCTCACCAAAGCGCTCAAGGATGCCGACTCCGAACCCGATGAGGATAAGCGGGTGGAGATGATTCAAGAGATCAACCGGCAGATCGCGGAAGACTACCTGCCCGGCCTGCCGATCTCGCACAGCCCACCAGCGATCGTGGTGAGCTCCGAGGTCCAGGGTCTGATCACCAGCCCGCTCGCGGCGGAGGACTTCTCCACCGTGACCCTGGGCGGTTGATCCCTGCTGGTTAATCCAAACAGTGTTGGGCGGGCCCGGCGAGCGGCCCGCCCAACCCCCTGCCTTCCGCGCCCTCACAAGGTGAGCACATGACCAAATACCTCGTCCGCCGGGTCGGGCAAGCGATCGTTGCCCTATTCATGCTGAGCATCGTGCTGTTCGCGTGGCTCCGCGCCCTGCCCGGTGGTCCCGTCTCCGCCCTCCTCGGGGAACGCTCCACCCCCGCCGAGCGGGAGGCCCTCGAAAAGGCCCTCGGCCTCGACCAGCCCCTCTACGTCCAATACTTCGCGTTCCTCAAACGAGCGCTCTCCGGAGATTTTGGCGTCTCCACCGGAGTACTACCCGGCCGGGACGCGATGGAGCTGTTCCTCACCCGGCTGCTCGCCACGGTGGAGCTCTCCGCGCTCGCCCTCACCCTCGCCGTCGCCGTTGCGATCCCCCTGGGGTATATCGCTGCCCGACGGCGCGGGGGTCCGCTGGATACCGCCGCCATCGTCTCTTCGCTCGTCGGGGTAGCCGTGCCGGTGTTTTTCCTCGCCTTCGTGCTCCGGCATATCTTCGCGATCAAGATGGGGCTGCTCCCTCCCTCGGGCCGGGAGTCGGTGGGCATCAACGCCACCCGGGTCACCGGGTTCTTCGTGCTCGACGGTCTCCTCACCCGAGAATGGGATGCGAGCTGGGACGCGCTGAAGCACCTCATCCTGCCCGCCATCGCGCTCGCGTC
>JAJYRV010000309.1 GCA_021793935.1 Actinomycetes bacterium
TGTACATCCTCATGGCCTACCAGCGGGTCTTCACAGGTGCCCCTGACGAACGCCGCCTGGGAATGACCGATATGAACGGCGCCGAGAAGGGCGTCACCGGCGTGCTCATCGCCGGGATGCTGTTCCTCGGGCTCTACCCCGCCCCCGTGCTCGCAGCGCTCTCACCGATCGCTGAAAGCCTTGCCACCATCATCGGGAGTGCTTCATGAATCCTGTAAACGCATTCGTGGCCCCGTCCATCGACTGGGCAGCGATGACCCCCTACCTCATCATTTTTGGGGCGGCTGTGGTGGGGGTGCTGGTTGAGGCCTTCGTGCCACAAGCACGCCGCCGAGTGGTGCAGACCGTGCTCGCGGTCGCCGCGCTGGGCGGAGCGCTCGTTGCCGTTGTATGGCGTTGGGCGCACGTGCAGGTGGCCGGGCCCCAGGAGCTCGTCGGTGGGGCGATGCATGAGGACCCGGCGGGAGTGTTCGCCCAGGGGCTCGTGCTCATCATCGCGTTCATCGCGATGCTCGTTATCGCCGACCGGACCCGGGGTGAGGACGCCTTCACCCCGACCGCCGCGGCGATCCCCGGTTCCTCCTATGAACAGAAGGCGCGCCAGGCCGGGCTCGCACAGACGGAGATCTTTCCCCTGACCCTGTTCTCCGTGCTCGGGATGATCGTCTTCCCCGTCGCCGCGGACCTGCTGACGCTGTTCATCGCCCTGGAAGTGCTCTCCCTGCCGCTGTACCTCCTGTCAGGAATGGCCCGACGGCGTCGGCTGGTCTCTCAGGAGGCCTCCCTGAAATACTTCCTCCTCGGTGCTTTCGCCTCCGGATTCTTCCTCATGGGGATCGCGCTCCTGTACGGCTTCGCCGGTTCGGTCTCGCTCGGCGACCTCGCGACGGCGGTGCCCGCCGTGGCCGGAATGGACGGGTTGCTCCTCGCCGGTTCCGTCATGGTCCTCATCGGCCTGCTCTTCAAGGTCGGCGCGGTACCCTTCCACGCGTGGACCCCCGACGTGTACCAGGGCGCTCCCACGCCGATCACCGGGTTCATGGCTGCGGCCACGAAGATCGCGGCGTTCGCAGCGATGCTCCGGTTCGTGTACGTCGCGACCTCCGGCATCGCCTGGGACCTCGCGCCGTTCCTGTGGGGCATCGCGATCATCACGATGCTCGTCGGCACGGTGCTCGCCATCGTGCAGACCGACATCAAACGGATGCTCGCCTACTCCTCCATCGCTCACGCCGGCTTCGTGCTCCTGGGCATCATCGCCCTGGACTCCAAGGGGATCAGCTCTGTGCTGTTTTACCTCCTTGCCTATGGCCTCGCGACGGTCGGAGCATTCGCGATCGTTTCGATGGTGCGCCAGAAGAGCCCGGACGGCACGATCACCGCAGAAGCGTGGAACATCCAGCAATGGGCAGGCCTCGGTCGGCGTAGCCCTATCACCGCGTTCACGATGGTGCTCTTCCTCCTGTCATTCGCAGGGATCCCCCTCACGGGTGGGTTCGTCGGGAAGTTCACGGTGTTCTCCGCCGCGATCGCTGGCGGTGCCTGGCCCCTGGTCGTCATCGCCGTCCTCGCCTCCGCTGCTGCCGCGTACTTCTATGTGCGTATCATCGTGCTCATGTTCTTCACCGAACCTGCCGATGAAGCGACGGCGGTTGTCGCCCCCGAAGGGATGACTCAGGTCGCGGTTGCCGTCTGCGCGATCGGCACCATCCTCCTCGGGGTCCTGCCCCAAGGAGTGCTCAACCTCGCAGAACAAGCGTCGAAATTCCTGCTGTGACCGGACTGCCACTAGGGGACGCCGAGCTTGAACGCGTCGTTCAAGAGGAACTCGCCGTCCTAGAAGACCAACTCCTCCAGACGGCGCACACCACCACCCGGGCGCTGATCGACGACGCCGCTCGCCATCTCATCGAGGCGGGCGGCAAACGGCTGCGGCCCGTGCTCGTGATCTTGAGCGCCCAATTCGGGGAGGGAGTCGACGACCGGGTGCGCCAGGCGGCAGTAGCCACGGAGCTCACCCACCTCGCCTCCCTGTACCACGACGACGTCATGGATTCCGCGCCGCTTCGCCGCGGAGCCCCCAGCGCTCACGAAGTGTGGGGCAATTCCGTGGCGATCCTCGTGGGGGACCTGTTGTTCGCCAGGGCGTCCCAGCTCGTCGCCGAACTCGGCCCGAAGGCCGTTCGCATCCAAGCCGACGCCTTCGAGCGGCTCGTGCTCGGGCAGCTCAATGAGACGCTCGGCCCGCGCGAAGGGGAGGACCCGATCGAGCACTACCTCGGAGTACTCGCGGACAAGACCGGCTCCCTCATCGCCGCCTCGGCCCATTACGGAGCATTGTTCTCCGGCGCTCCGCAACCGGCTGTCGATGCGGCGGTGGAGTACGCGGAGAAGGTGGGGGTCGCCTTCCAACTCGCCGACGACGTCATCGACCTCGTCTCCGACGCCGACACCACCGGAAAGACCCCGGGCACCGACCTCCGCGAAGGGGTTGCGACCATGCCGGTGCTGCTCCTTCGGGACCAAGCAGAAGCGGGTGAGATCGACGAGGCGGGAGCACAGATCCTCGCAGCGCTCGATGGCGATCTCAGTAGCGACGACGCCCTTGCCGACGTCCTCGAAAAGCTCACCTCACACCCCGTGCTCGAGGAGACCCGGAACATGGCGCGCCAATGCGCAAAGGACGCGATGGCCGAACTCGCCATCCTTCCCGAAAGCCCCGCGCGGCGCGCGTTGGAGCAGTTCGCCCACCTGCTCGTGGACCGCCTCGCCTGAGCCGGCTCGAGGCTAGCGTGCCTCGCGCCGGAGCTTCGGCCGCTGCCGCGCTTTACGGAGCGCGTCTGCGCTGAGCACGATGAGGGCGAGCCACACGCACACGAAGCCGATCCAACGTCCCGGGGACATCACTTCGCCGTAGATGAACACGCCGGTGAGGAACTGCATGATCGGCGTCATGAACTGGATCATGCCGACCGTAACCAACGGGATCCGGCGGGTGGCGGCGGCGAAGAGCAACAGTGGCACCGCCGTCGCGACACCGGAGAACATGAGCAGCAGCACGTGGTCGAGCCGCGTGCCGAAGGGGCCGTCGGCAGCGCCGAACGTGCCAGTGCCCTGCGCGGTGATGACCGCGAGGTAACCGAGCGTGAGGGGGAGCAGCGCGGTTGTTTCCGCGGTGAAGCCGGCGAGCGCGGGAACGTCGGCGGCGACCTGCTTCTTCATCAGCCCGTACAGCCCGAAGGAGAACGCAAGCCCGAGGGAGATCCACGGGACCCGCCCGTTCTCATAGGTGAGGACTCCCAGTCCCGCCGCCGCGATCCCCAGGCCCAACCACTGCGCGCGGTTGATCTTCTCGCGCAGCACGACGACGGCGAGGAGCACCGTGACGAGTGGGTTCATGAAATAGCCGAGGGAGGCTTCCACCACCCGGTCGGTGAGCACCCCGATAGA
>JAJYRV010000310.1 GCA_021793935.1 Actinomycetes bacterium
GACGATCGCGCTCGCCTTCCTGTGGTTCCCGAAACCGATGCTCAACAAGAACCGGGACCTGGACCCCTCCATCCCCGCGCAGAGCAAGGATCTCGATCCGATCGGTGCGATCCTGCTCGGCCTCGCCGTGTTGGCCCTGCTGCTTCCCTTCATGGAGAGCAGCGCACACACCGGCATCTGGCTCACTGTTCCCGCCGGGATCGGCCTCGTGGGGCTGTGGCTGTGGTGGGAGCAGCGGCAGAAACGCCGGGGCCGCTCCCCCATGGTCGATCTCGCGATCTTCCGCACCCCGAGTTTCGCCAATGGGGCGTTGCTCATCACGTTGTACTTCATGGGGATGACGAGCATCTGGGTGCTCGTCGCGATGTACATGCAGGACGGGCTCGGGCACACCGCGCTCGCCTCCGGCCTCGTCGGGCTCCCCAGCGCGGTCGCCTCCACCTTCGCCGCCCTGTGGGGCGGCCGGAACGTTCCCACCTACGGGCGAATCGTTGTCATCGGCGGAATGTATTCGGCGCTGCTGGGGATCGCCTCGAGCGCACTCGTGGTGTGGCTGCGCTCCGGTGGCCACGTGAGCGAATGGTGGCTGCTGCTCACCCTCACGTTCATCGGGATCGGGCAGGGCACGGTGATCAGCCCGAACCAGGCCCTCACCCTCGCCGACGTGCCGCTTCAGTACGCGGGTTCCTCCGGCGGGATCATGCAGACGGGGCAGCGGATCGGCACCTCGGTGGGGATCGCCCTGATCACCGCGCTCGCGTTCGCGGTGCTCGCCCGCAGCGACTGGACCGGCGCGTTCCTCACCGGGTTCGCGGGCGTGTTCACGATCATCCTCCTCTCCCTGGGCGTGGCGTACAAGGACTTGTGGCAACGCAAGAAGGGCATCGCCGCCGAAACTCGGTAGCGCGCTAGCGGTGGGGATAGGCGGATAGGACCTCCAGTTCCCGGGCGAGTGCTCGAGCCTCCTCTTCTCGGCCGGCGCGCAGATGCTCGTCCTGGGCACGGGCCCGCTCACGGGCTTCTTGCTCAAGGATCGGCGCCAGGTCGGCGCGAAGGCGTGCTGGATCGGCACGGCTTCGGCGTTGTCGATCGCCGCGAGGAGGGATCGGATCGCTCGGACGGCGGAGCCGGCGCCTCACCCCGGCCGTGTACTTTCCGTAGCGCCCGGCGTTCGGTCTCGAGGGAAATATCCCGCGATCACGTCCCCCGATCCGCCGGCGCGCGGTCTCCCTCGGTGAGGAACGCATCGAGGGTGCCGAGCGGACTGGAAGCGAATCCGTCGATGCTGGCGGCGACGACGTTGACGAGCACTTGCACGGCGCTTCCTTTCGCGACCCGGGGTGCCGTCATTAGCCTACCGCGGGCACGGCGGGACTGGGCGACTACACCTAGGCGTCCTCCCGGGTCGCTTCGTTGGCTTTCCGCTGCGCCCGCTCCAGCGCGCGTTGGCGCAGTTGCCGAGATTCTTCCTCAATTTCTTGTGCCTTGCCCTCGTCGCGAGTGAGGTTCTCGCCCGTTTCGGGATCGAAGATGTGCATGCTCGCCGGATCGAACCACAACTCCGCGGAGTCCCCGGGGATCACTGTGGAGAGGGAGTCGAGGGTGACGACGAGTTGGGCACGCATCCCCTCCCCTTCCAGGTCGCGTTCGAGTTCGTCGAGTTTTTCGCGCACGCCATCGTGGGTATCGAAGGGGACGTAAGCATACAGTGCCTCCCCGAGCCATTCGGTGACGTCGATATCGGCGGTGAATTCGATCCCGCCCTCGGTTTCGGTGGTCGTTTCGCGTTCGTGGAACGCATCGGGCCGGAGGCCGACGATCACGAGGTTACGATCCCCGACCGCAGCCTTGAGCCCCTCGTCGAGGGGAACGTCAACGATCGGCAGGTGCAGCACGCCCTCGGAGATCTCCCCGGGGAGGAAGTTCATCGGGGGTGATCCGATGAAACCGGCAACGAAGAGATTGACCGGTTCGTCGTAGAGCCCGCGAGGGCTCGCGACCTGCTGCAGCTCTCCCTTGCGGAGCACGGCAACCCGGTCACCAAGGGTCATCGCCTCGGTTTGATCGTGGGTGACGTACACGGTCGTCGTTCCGAGCCGGCGCTGCAACCGGGCGATCTCGGTGCGCATCTGCCCGCGCAGCTTGGCATCGAGATTGGACAGGGGTTCATCGAACAGGAAGGCTCGGGCGTGGCGGACGATGGCGCGGCCCATCGCGACCCGCTGGCGCTGCCCGCCGGAGAGGTTGCCGGGTTTGCGGTCGAGGTGCTCATCGAGTTCCAACAGGGACGAGGCGTCGTGGACCCGCTTCTTGACGTCCTCCTCATCGTGCTCCCCCTTGTTCAGCCGGAGCGGGAAGGCGATGTTCTCGAACACGGTCAGGTGGGGGTACAGGGCGTAGTTCTGGAACACCATCGCGAGGTTGCGATCGCGGGGGGCGAGGTCGTTGACGGTTTCCCCGTCGATCTGCAACGTGCCGTCGCTGATGTCCTCCAGGCCGACGATCATCCGCAGGATCGTGGACTTCCCGCAGCCGGAGGGCCCCACGAGGATGACGAACTCGCCGTCGTCGATCTCCAGATCGACGCCTTTGACGGCGGTGTACCCATCGGGATAGGTCTTGACGATGCCTTGGAGGCTGATTGAGGACACTTCTTACTCCTTAGCCCTTGACTGCGCCTTGGGTGAGCCCGGAGACGATGCGGCGCTGGAAGATGAGGACGACGATGACGATCGGGATGGTGACGACGATCGCGGCAGCGGAGATCGCCCCCGTGGGTTCCTCGAACTGGGAGGCACCCGTGAAGAACGACAGCGCGGCGGGCACGGGCCGGGCGGCGGTGGTGGAGGTGAGCGAGATGCCGTACACGAAATCGTTCCACGCGATGAAGAAGGCGATGATCGCCGTCGTGAACACCCCGGGCGCGGCGAGCGGGACGATGGCTTTGCGGAAGGCCTGGAACGGCGTCGCGCCGTCCACCTGGGCGGCCTGTTCGAGTTCCCACGGGATCTGCCGGAAGAACGCGGTCAGGGTCCAGATGGAGATCGGCAACGTGAGCGAGAGGTAGGGGATGATGAGCCCGGCCCAGGTGTCGTACAGCCCGATCATCCGCCACACGTTGAACAGCGGGGTGACGATGGAGATGACCGGGAACACCGAGACCGACAGCGCGGTGGTGAGGATGAGCTTCTTGCCCTTGAAGTCGAGCCGGGCGATCGCGTAGGCGCAGAACATCGACAGGAGGACGGCGACGACGGTGGAGATGATGGAGATGCCGATGGAGTTGCGCAGCGCGGGAAGGAAGATCTCCTGTGCGTCGCCAGCGAGGATCGTCTCGTAGTTCTCCCACGTCCACTCCGGGGGCAGGAGGGTGCCGGAGAAGAGCCCGTCCTGGGTCTTGAACGAGGTCATGAGGATCGAGTACACGGGGAACAGGGACCACGCGAGG
>JAJYRV010000311.1 GCA_021793935.1 Actinomycetes bacterium
AATTAAGTGAGCAAGAAGCTCGACGCCGCCGGCCCGCCGATGATCCACACGCTGCGCGGGGTGGGCTACTCCATCAGGCCCGCTAATGAGTGAGCGCGCGCGGGCCTTTCACCAGTGGCCGCTTCGCCGCCGCTTGGTGACGGCGCTCATCGCCATCCTCATGCTGCTCACCCTCGCCATCGGTACCGTCAGCATCGTGGTGCAGCGTCAGGGGCTCCTTCACCGCCTCGACGACCAACTGCGCGCTTCCCTCGAGATGGTCGTGCGGGGCGGGGCAGCGGGCGGTCCCGGGGGCCAGGGGCCGGCGCCCGGCGCGCCGGGTCCGCGCCTGGGATCCTTCGAGGTCGTCATCGCCGGTGGGGAGATCCTCGGGGCGGAACTCGTGGATGAAACCGGCACCACGCACGAACTCAGCAGCGAGGAGGTCGCCTCCCTGGCCGCTGCCGCTGGATCGGCCTCCGCGCCCCGCGCGATCGACGTCGGGCAGTTCGGTCCCTTCCGGGTAGCCGCGGCGCAGGACGGCGCCGGTGGTGGGGCGTCGACCGTCATCGTGGGATACTCACTGGCCGAGGTGCAGCAAACCACCCGCGATCTCACGGTGATCTTCGCCCTCGTCGGCCTCGCCGGGGTCGTGCTTGCCGGGCTCGTGGGTGGCTACCTCGTGCGACTCGGGCTGCGGCCCCTCGACCGGCTCGCGGCCACCGCCGCGCGAGTCTCGACGACCCCGCTTTCCTCGGGCGAGGTAGTCCTTCACGAGCGGCTCCCCGCGAGAGATGTCGATCCGGGCACCGAGGTGGGGCAGGTCGGGGCGGCGTTCAATCAGATGCTCGACCACGTGGAGCGTTCGCTGCAAGTGCGCCAGGCGAGCGAGGAACGGCTGCGGCAGTTCGTCGCCGACGCCTCCCACGAACTGCGCACCCCGCTCGCCGTCGTCACCGGCTACACCGAACTCGCCGCCCGAAGCGCCGACCACGTGCCGGAGCAGGTGGCGCGGTCGCTGGAGCGGATCGGCTCGGAAGCCTCCCGGATGTCGGGGATGGTGCAGGACCTGCTGCTGCTTGCGCGGTTGGATTCCGGGGCCCGGCTCGCCGAGCAGCCGGTGGAACTTGCCCAGGTCGTCGTCGATGCCTGTGCCGACGCCCGGGTCACCGGTCCGCAGCATACGTGGGTGCTGGAGCTAACCGAATCGGCGGGCGAGATCGAGGTGACCGGCGATGCCGACCGGTTGCGACAGGTGCTGCTCAACCTGCTCACCAATGCCCGCCTCCACACCCCGCCGGGTTCGCGGGTCGTCGTCCGCCTCACCGAGGAGGGCTCGTTCGCCGTCATCGAGGTCGAGGACGATGGGCCCGGTATCCCCGCCGAGCTGCAAGAGCGGATCTTCGACCGATTCGTCCGCGGTGATGATTCCCGCGCCCACGTCCCCGATCGCGCCGCTCCAGCCAGCGCGCCCCGGGCGGCGTTGGGCACCGGGCTCGGCATGGCGATCGCCCAAGCGATCGTCACGGCCCATGGCGGCACGATCGGTGTGCGCAGCCAACCGGGGAGCACAACCTTCGCCGTGAGGCTACCGCTCGCCGACCGGTCCGTCGGCGGCGCTCGACAATGACTTTACGGTTGGTATTTCCGAGAATACCAACCATAAAACCATTGTCGAGCAACCCTAACGTCGTTCTCGGCGCCCAGGGCAGGAAGCAGCGCGCAGGCAACAGGCGCGGGGCAGTAGACTTCAGCGCTCCGCAATGGGATCCGCGATGGGATCAGCCCGCCCCGAGCGCACCGAGAACGCGGCCGAGCCACAGCCCGAGGCCCGCGCACACGGCCGCCGCGATGAGCAGTCCCAGCCCGTAGCCGAGCCCGGCGCGCCACCGGCGTTCGAGGAACATCTCGGCGGTCTGGACCGCCGCCGTGGAGAACGTGGTGTATCCGCCGAGGAAACCCACTGTGAGGATCTCCTGCCACGCCTCGGGCACGAAAGAGACCCCAAACCCCGCGACCAGGCCGATGAGGAGGGAGCCGCTGAGGTTGATCAGGGCGGTGCCCCACGGGAGCCGGTGCCCGCCGACCCGGGCCGTGACCGCCCCATCGATCCAGGCGCGGGCGGCCGCGCCCACACCCCCGGCGAGGGCGACGTACAGGGCGATCATCGCCCCACCCGCCGTCCGACCGCGATCCCCGCCGCGGCAAGCAGCGTTCCGGCGAGGACCGTGACTAGCCCGTAGCCCGCGCCCTGCCACAGCGGCAGCTCGACGACCTCGAGGGCGAGGGCGCTGTAGGTGGTGAACCCGCCGAGCATTCCGGTGCCGAAGAAGGTTTGGGCAACGTGGACGCGCGGCACCTGCGCCCCCGGGGTGTCGCGGGCCCGGGCCCACCCGAGCAAAGCCCCGAGCGCGAACGCGCCCAGGAGGTTCACCGTGAGGGTCGCGGCAGCGCTCGAGCCGGCGGCCTCCCCGACGCCGAAGCGCAGCAGCGTGCCCACCACTCCCCCGGCACCGACGAGCAGCGCTGTCCGCAGCGACGGCCCGCGCATCAACAGCCGCCCGGGGGCACGTCCTGGCCGCTGAACAGCGCGGCCGTCCAGACGAAGACGTCGTCGATCGCCTCGGAATCGGGCTCGACGAGGGGTAGGTGGTCGAGTCCGGGGTAGGTGCGGTAGTCGAGTTCCCAGCCCTCGCCGCAGCGGCCCGCGGTGTAGGCATCCTGGCTCGAGAGCGGGATCGCGGCGTCGTCCTCCCCTTGGGCGATGAGCACGGGCGCGGGAATCGGGGCGGTGGGAATGTTCTCTTCCGCGCGGTCCCGCAGCGGGCCGCGGATCTCACCCCCGGCCCAGATCGTCGTTTCCTGCGGCAGCGAAGCGGTGAGCGAAACCGCCGTGCCCGGGTCATCCAGGCACCGCGCGGCGAGCGCCTGAGCAGTGGCCTCGGCGGGCGGGCGGATGTAGTCCCGGGCGTCAACGTCGTCGTACTCCTGCCCGTAGGAGGCGAGCACGTAGGCGGAGAAGATGTTCGACAACCGGCTCTCGGCCCAGGAGTCGATGACGGCGGGCACGTTCGCGGCCGGGGCGAGCGCGGCGACCCCCGCGAGCGGGAGTTCCGGGGCGTATTCCTCCCACAGACCGCCCGCCCACAGCGCGGCGTGCCCGCCCTGGGAGTGGCCCCACACGACGGTATCTTCCCCGAGGGAGAGGTCGCTTTGACCGGCGGCCCGCACGGCGTCGATGACGCTGCGCCCTTCGCCCTCGCCGATGAGGTAGGGGTGGGAACCGGGGGTGCCCAGCCCGGTGTAGTCGGTCGCGACGATCGCCCAGCCGGCGGTTAGCACGTCGTCGAGCACGTACATCGCCCCGGCCTCCAGCGAGTTCATCGACGGCGCACACCCGCGCGCCTGGCCCGTGGTGCCGTGCGCCCACGCGACGACGGGGGCATCCTGCACCCCCGTGGGC
>JAJYRV010000312.1 GCA_021793935.1 Actinomycetes bacterium
CGAAGAGATCTTCACCAATCCGGCCGAGGAGTACACCCGCACCCTCCTCGGCGCCACGCCCTCACTCTTGAAATAACCCTCTGCACACCAATAGGAGAAACAACATGGCCGCACACGCGTCCAGCTCGAAGGAACAGCGATTCACCGGGGTGATCCCCCCAGTGGTGACGCCGCTGACCTCCGAGGGGAAGCTTGACCGCGCGAGCTTCGCTCGGCTCATCGAACACCACATCGCCGGCGGAGTGGACGGGCTGTTCATTCTCGGCTCCTCCGGCGAGGTCGGGTACTTCGAGGACGCGATGCGCGAGGAGGTGCTCGCCGCGGCGATCGAAACCATCGCCGGCCGGGTGCCCGTGCTCGTGGGTGCGATTGACAGCCAGACCCGCCGGGTCGTCGAACACGCCCGCTGGGCCGAGGCCGCGGGGGCCGACGCGATCGTCGTGACCGCACCGTTCTACGCGGTCACCGGCCCCGAGGAGATCGAAAACCACTTCCGGGCGATCGCCGCCGCGACCGCCCTACCCGTGTTCGCCTACGACATCCCCGTCAACGTCCACGTGAAACTCGGGGCCGACCTGCTCGTGCAACTGGGCACCGAGGGCGTCATCGCCGGGGTGAAGGACTCCTCTGGGGACGACGTCGGATTCCGCCGTCTCATCGCCAAGAACACGGCCGCCGGTTCCCCGCTCGTGCTCCTGACCGGGCACGAGGTCGTCGTCGACGGAACCTACCTCGCCGGCGGGAACGGATCGGTCCCCGGGCTCGGCAACGTCGACCCGGCCGGTTACGTGCGGATGGACCGGGCCGCCCGGGCGGGGGACTGGGAAACGGTGCGCGCCGAGCAGGATCGCCTCGCCGCGCTGTTCGAGATCGTCTTCGCTGTCCAGGGCAAGACCGGCCCCGCGATGGGGGTGGGCGCCTTCAAAACCGCGCTGTGGCTCATGGGCATCATCGAAACCAACACGATGAGCCTGCCCATGACCGCGCTCGAGGGCGATAACATTGAACGCGTGCGCCAGGTATTGGTCGAAAACGACGTCCCGCTAGCGCGGTGAACCTCCGGTGAGTTCCGCAGCGCTGTCAACGCCGCAGCCCTTCGCAGGGCTAGCGGCCCGCGAGTGCGTGCTCGCAGCCGACATCGGCGGCACTAAAACGACGACCGCCTGGGTGGATGCCGCCGGGCGCGTGCACGGCACGCGCACCGATCCGAGCCGGGCGCTGCTCGGCCCCGGCTCCGTCCTCGGGGTGACGACGAGCGGCCTTCGCCACGCCTTCGACGACGCCGTGGCCAGCGGGCACCGACCGGTCGCGATCGGCGTCGGCACCGCCGGCGTCGTCGTCGGCGGCATCATCACCTCGGCAACCGACGCGATCATCGACTGGGTGGGAACCGACGTCGCCGGCGCACTCCGCAGCGAATTCGCGCTTCCCACCGGAGTGCTCAACGACGTCCACGCCCACGGTCTCGGTGAGGCGGTGCGGGGCGCCGGCCAGGGGCGGGACTCGATGCTGCTCGTGGCCGTGGGCACCGGGATCGGCGGGGCGATCATCACCGGCGGGGAGGTCCGCACCGGTGCCCGCGCCGCGGCCGGGCACATCGGGCACGTCTCCGTTCCCGAGGCCGCCGGGGTGCACTGCCCGTGCGGCAAGACCGGCCACCTCGAGGGGCTCGCCTCGGGCACCGGCATTCGCCGCGCCTACAACCGGCACGGGGAGAAAGTCGACTCCACCCGAGACGTGTTCGCCCGCGCCTACGACGGCGAGAGCCTGGCGACCAACGTCATCACCGACTGTGCCTTCGCCACCGGCCGAGCGATCGGCGACCTGCTCAACGTCCTCGACCCCGACCTCGTGGTCCTCTCCGGGGGAATCGCCGAGACCGGCGAGATCTGGTGGGACCCATTGCGGCGCGGCGTGGAAGCGAGCGCGATGGACCTCCTGGTAGATACCCCCGTGGTACCCGCCCGTCTCGGCGCGGACGCCGCGCTCATCGGCGCGGCCCACTACGCCCGCACCCACCCAAGGTCCTAGCCCGCCGGAACTCGTCGCCTGCGCGCCGTCGACTCGGGGCGCGCGGGCGCGATCGAAATCTTGAGGAGAATACCTTGCCCACCGACAACCTCATCGAACCTCTGCGGGACCGCCTCGTCGTCTCCTGCCAGGCCTACCCGGGGGAGCCGATGCGCACCCCGGAGACGATGCGCCGCGTCGCGCAGGCCGTCGTCGCGGGCGGGGCCGCGGGCGTGCGCGCCCAAGGTCTTGAGGACATCGCCGAATTGCGCGCCCACCTCACGGTGCCCATCATCGGGCTGGTGAAGGAGGGGGAGGACGGCGTCTTCATCACCCCCACCCTGGATCTCGCCCTCGCCTGCGTGCGCGCAGGCGCCGACATCGTCGCGATCGACGGCACCCGCCGCGCCCGCCCCGATGGGCGGAGCGTCGCCGAGGTGATTGCCGCCGTCCACGGCGCCGGGGCCGCGGTGATGGTCGACTGCGCCGAAACGGCGGATGTGCTCGCGTGCGCCGAGGCGGGCGCGGACATCATCGGCACGACGCTCGCGGGCTATGCACCGGGCCGAGCGAAAACGCCTGGGCCGGATCTCGAGTTCGTACGCGAGGCCGCTGCCGCGGTCGACGCGCCCATCATGGCCGAGGGGCGCTACCACTCGCCCGCCGACGTCGAAGCGGGTTTCGCGGCCGGCGCCTTTTCGGTGACGGTAGGGACCGCGATCACCCACCCGACGACGATCACCACGTGGTTCGCGGCCTCCACCCCAACGCCCTGAGTCACGGGCAGCTGCGCGAGCGCCCCACGGCGGCGGCATCGAGATGGCGGCCGGCCATGAGCGGTTGTCTAAGATAGGGCACGTGCTGAAATCCTGGGCAGACTCCCCCGCGCGGGCATCGCAGGCTCCGATCACGTCGAAGCCAGCGTAATGTCCCGACGCCCGCCTGCTCCGCCCACGATCTCCGGATTCAGCTATATCCGCCCGCTGGGGACCGGCGGTTTCGCCACCGTTCACCTCTACGAGCAGAACATGCCCCGCCGCGCCGTTGCGGTGAAGGTTCTCGATGTGCGAGCGGGGGACGGCTTCGACCCGGAGGCGCTGCGGGAAGTGTTCGAGCACGAGGCGGACACGATGGCCCTGCTCAGCAGCCACCCCGCGGTCGTGCCGATCTACCAAGCAAGTATCTCCCTTGAGGGCACACCCTACTTCGCGATGGAGTACTGCCCGGATTCGATGGGGGCGCGCACGAGCCGCAACCCCGCACCGCTGGACGTCGTGCTCGATACGGGCGTGCGGATGGCCGGAGCCCTGGAAACAGCGCACCGGGCCAGGGTGCTCCACCGAGACGTGAAACCCTCGAACGTGCTCCTGACCACCCTCGAGCGGCCGGTGTTGTCCGACTTCGGGATCTCCCACGTCATTAGATCGGAA
>JAJYRV010000313.1 GCA_021793935.1 Actinomycetes bacterium
GTCGGTATCGGTGCGGCCGGGGGCGACCGTTGAGACCTGCACGCCGCGGGGGCCGAGGTCCAACCGGAGGCATTCGGCGAGCCCGTTGAGCGCGAACTTCGTGGCGCTGTACACCGGTGAGGTGGCCGAGCCGCGCCGGCCGGAGCCGGAGTTGATCATCACCACGCGCCCGCGCCCCGCCTCGAGAGCGGGGAGCAGTTCCCGAGTGACCGCGGCGATCGCGGAGACGTTGACGGCGAAGGCTTCGGTGAACTGTTCGTTCGTCGTCTGCGCGAGGGGCCCGGTGTGTAAGAGGCCGGCGGAGTGAAGGAGCACCTCGACCCGCTCCAGACCCAGCTCGGCCAATGCGGGTGAGATGGAATCGAGGTCGGCGAGGTCGACCGCACACGTGCGGGCTCCCAGCTCCTTGCCGGCCTCGGCGAGCCGCTGGGGATCGCGGCCGAGGATGACCAGGTCATGATCGGCACGCAGGTACTGGGCGACGGCGTAGCCGATTCCGCGGGTACCGCCACTGATGACAGCTGTTGGTTTCATACCTTCAGGGTACGCGGCCCACCGGGCGCGCTGCCCGCCGCCGCTTACGCCGTCGGCAGCCCAGCGGCCGCGAACGCCTGGTCGAGATCGTTCTGCAGGTCCGCGACCTCCTCCAACCCGACCGAGAAGCGCACGCTCGTCTCCGAGATGCCGCACGCGGCGCGGCCCTCCTCGCCGAGTTTGCGGTGGGTCGTGGTCGCCGGGTGGGTGACGATGGATTTCACGTCGCCGAGGTTGTTGGAGATGTCGATGAGCTTCAGCGCGTCCAACACCGCGAAGGCATCCGCCCCGGGCAGGAGGTCGAAGGTGACGACGCTCCCGCCGCCGCTCATGAGCGATTTCGCGAGGTCGTATTGGGGGTGGGAGGGCAGGAAGGGGTATCGCACCTGCGCGATGGCCGGGTGGTTCTCCAGCCAGGTGGCCAGGTCCAGGGAGGCGGCGCTTTGGGCGCGGATCCGCAGCGGCAGCGTCTCCAGCCCCTTGAGCAGGACCCATCCGTTGAAGGCGCTGAGCGTCGGCCCGGTCGCCTGCACGAATTCCGCGATCGGGCCGTTGATGAACTCCTCGGTGCCGAGGATCGCCCCGCCCACCACGCGGCCCTGGCCGTCGATGTGCTTCGTCGCCGAGTACACGACGACGTCCGCCCCGAACTCGATCGGGCGCTGCAGCACCGGTGTCGCGAACACGTTGTCCACGATGACGACCGCGCCGGCGCCGTGGGCGAGCTCGCACACCGCGGGGATATCGACGATGTCCTGCATCGGGTTGGAGGGGGATTCGAAGATCACCACGTCGGCCGGTTCGGCCAGCGCCCGGCGCCAGGAGTCGAGATCGTGGGCGTCGACGAAGTCGGTGTGCACGCCCCACGGGGCGAGCCAGTCGTTAAGGACGGTGAAGGTGGTGCCGAACAACGCCCGCGCGGCAACGACGCGCGCGCCAGGGCGAAGTAACGGCACCAACGTGGTGTAGATCGCGGACATACCGCTGGCGGTGCCAAAACATGCTTCCGCTCCTTCCATCAACCGCAACCGCTCCTCGAACGCCGAGACCGTCGGGTTGCCGTAGCGCGAATACGTAAATCTGTTGAGTTCCCCCGCGAACGCCGCTTCTGCTTCCGCGGCGCGCTCGTACACGAACCCCTGCGTGAGGAAGACCGGCTCCGTCATCTCCTCAAACTCGGTGCGTTGCTGGCCCCCACGCACCGCGTAGGTGGCGAGGCCTTGGTTCGTCGGGAGCCCACATCGGGGGCGGGGTTCACTCATTCCATCGTTCCTTCCATCGATTCTGGCGGTAGCACTCGCGTTGCTGCAGCTTCTGGGAGCCAGATCTCTCAGCCGCTCTGGATGGCCCCTCGACCCTAAAGCCCCCTCCCCCGCCCGCGGGACATTCCGCCCGGGTCGTCCACCGGTTGAGATATCGCTCCCGCTCCCCTCCACCCGCCCAGGCAGCCTCCGAGCCGGTAAGGGGAGGGAATGAGAGGATGAGGAGTATGGACGACGTCGCAGCCCGCTTCTCCTCCCCCGTTCCGGACGTGCTTGGCGAACCCTGGCAGGCGAGAACGCTCACCCTCGCCGGCGATGGGGAGGCTCCGCCCCCGGTCGCGACCCTGGTGCAGCGCGCCACCAGCGCGCAGGCGCCGGTCGAGTCGGGCACGCGCCGGGCGGTGTTGTACATCCACGGATTCGTCGACTACTTCTTCCAGACCCACCACGCGCGCACCTGGGAGGAGTGTGGCTTCACGTTCGCCGCCCTCGACCTGCGCGACTACGGCCGCTCCATCCGTGCCGGGCGCCGCCCGAACTGGGCGCTGGATCTCGCGGTCTATGACGAGGAGATCTCCGCGGCGATCGCGCTGCTGCGCGAAAGCCACGACGAGATCGTCCTCGCCGGCCACTCCACGGGCGGGCTCATCGTGAGCTTGTACGCCGCGCGGCATCCCGGCGACGTCGCCGGCCTCGTGCTCAACAGCCCGTGGCTGGACCTCAACGAGCCGTGGTTCACGCGCACGATCGCGGCCCCGATCCTGCGCCGGTTCGGCCACCTGATTCCCCACGCGCCGATCTCCTCGCTCGGATCCGGGTATGGGGAGTCCCTGCATTCCAGCACCGGCGGGGAGTGGACGTATGAACTCGGGTGGAAACCCTTCGAGGGGTTCGGGGTGTATGCCGGTTGGCTCGCCGCGATCCTCAAGGGGCACCGCGCCGTGGCCAAGGGGTTGGACCTCCCGGTGCCGGTGTTCATGGCGACCTCCGGTGCCCGCGGCGACAATAAGAATCCCAGCGCCGAGGAGCTGCGCACGACCGACGTCGTGCTCTCCCCGCCGCAGATGTGGCGCCGGGCGGCGGGGCTCGGGCGGGACGTGACCGTGGTCCGCATCAACGGCGGCCGCCACGATCTCACGCTCTCGGAGCCGCCCGCGCGGGACCGGTTCGAGCGGGAACTGTCGGCATGGCTGGAGGCTCGATTTCCGGTGGCGGGAAGTGACCCCCTCGTGGCGTAGACTTCATTCTGCCACCGAAGCGATGATTCCCGGCCCGAGGGGCACACTATGGCGCATACACCATCCTTTGTTGACGACGTCGACGGCTCACCTGCCGATGTCACGGTGAATTTCGCCGTCGATGGCGTGCAGTACGAGATGCACCTGTCGAAGTCGAACCGGAATGCCTTTATCCGGGACCTCGCGCGGTTCATGGCCGCGGCGAGGAAGACGGGGGGCGCGGGGCCGAAGATGCATTACCAGGAAACCAAGGCCGATCCGCGGGCGGTGCGCGAGTGGGCCCGGGCCAACGGCATCGAGGTCCCCGAAGGTAAGCGCCTACCCAAGGACGTCATCGAGCGGTTCCGCGCCGCGGGCAACTGAGCCCCTGACGCGCCGCTACCCGGTGGG
>JAJYRV010000314.1 GCA_021793935.1 Actinomycetes bacterium
AGTACTGTCCAGGCGCGCGGGTGAGGGCGCCGGCGGCGCGGTTCAGCGTTGGACCGCCTCGAAGACTTGATGATCAATCACTTCACCGCCCATCCAACTGTACTCCTCCTCCCAGAGGCCGGAGGCCTCATGGGAGTGCTCGATCGAGGTGACGTACTGCGCGTTGCTGTGCGCGCCGTGGCTATCGTTAGGGTCGTATCCCCGGGCCTCGTCGTGCCGGCCGAAGTCGACGGTCGTGTAGTTGTCCCGATCCGAGCCGCCGAAGTTCCCGTCGAGTTTCGGCACGATATCGTTCGAGTGCTGGAAGGCGACGACGGGCACATCGCTCGGAACATCGAACCCGTCGACCGGCGAACCGTTCGTAATGACGCCGATGGGGTCGTAGGGCAAATCGCCGCTGCTGGCGAGTTTGGCGGCGAGGATGCCGCCTTGGCTGAATCCGGTGAAGACCACGGGGTCACCGTCTGCCATCCCCGCTTCCTGCATCGCCCGCAGAGCCGCCCGTTCAAACTGGGTTTGTAGATCGCCGTTGAGCATGAGGCCCAGGTTATTCTTGCCGTCGTTCATTGCACCCTCCCCGCCGGCATCGAGCCACTCCTGGGTGGAGGGTAGGGAAACTACCCAGTGTTCGGTGCCGTCATCGGCCCGAACAAGTTTGATGTCAAAGGCCGTCGAGTCCTTCCCGCCCATCCGGTCGGTCGTACCGTTGACGCCAACGAAGTCAGCGAAGGAATCCAGCCGCTCCACCTGCTGGGCCTCTTCCCATGCGCGCCTCTTGGCGTCATAGGCCGGATCATCAATGGAAGGCCCTTCGTACCGGGAGACGGGCCCGATGTCGCGCATTCCGTCGCGGATCGTGCCTCCGTAGTAGGTTCCTAACAGTCCGCCGACCGCGCCCCCGAGGACGGGCATCATCAACGCGACCGTCTCCCGCAGGTGGACGAGCAGGGCCTCGATCACGGGAGCGAGGCTTTCCAGCAGCTCGATGAGGCGGGCGAAGGCGTCGAGCATGTTGTCGATGAACTGCTTGCCCGCGTTCCACAGTTCGCTCGCCGCGTCGATGAGTTCGTTGAGCTGATCGACCTTGTCGAACGGGTTGAGCGTGAACCCGAACAGACTGCCGATCAGCCGCTCGAGTTGATAGAGACAATCGAGGATGAACTGCCTCGTGCCCGCAACGACGCTCGACGCGAGCCGCGCCGCGGCCGCAATCGCCCCGGACCATTCGGCGCACTCGAGCGCCGCGGGATTGAGATCCTCGTAACGTAGATCGAGGGTGCGGATCATGCGCCCTTCCAGGGGCTCCAGTTGCCGCTGGGCCCGCTGGAGGGTGAGGGCGATCTCGGTGAGTTCCGCTTCTGTTTGCGTCCACCCCTGGGCCACGCTTTCAACGGTGGCCGGGTCGCCGACGAGTTCGTCAAACCATTGCGGGAGGGGTTGGATATACGTCAGCGCCCATCCCACGATGCCTCGGGGAGCTTCCGTGCCAGCGGAGGGTGCCGCCGTCGGGACGCCACCGGCCCAACCACCACCGCGGATCGCTTCCGCTGTGGCGGTCACGGGCCCACCTCGAACCTGTCCAGCGCGTTGGCCGTCTGCTCCTCGTACTGCGTGAACTCTTTACGCGCATCGGTTAACCGATCGCTCATCCGCTCCGCGAGCACGGCGGCCTCCTCAGCGGTCTCGGCGACCCGCCCTGCCATCGCGTTCATGGGGGCGACGAGGAACGAGCACAGCACGCCGAATCCGGACGTGGAGATCGGCTTCGTTGCGGGCTCGGCAGCCGTCGTGATGAGACCGGAGGCGTCCGTTAGGGTGCGTACTTGGTCGATCAGCACGTCGTCGTCGATGATGATCTTTTCCGCAGCGGATTGGCTCATGGTCAAGTTCCTCTGGGTTTGAGCAAATAAACGTGTTTGTCACATCTAGGCGGGGAACTGCCGCAGGCTTCGGCGCGGACGCCCCTAGAGCCCAATAGGTGGGCCGCACCATCGCTGGTACGACCCACCTAAGAGGGAGATTACGCGAAGCGGCTCGCGTTGCGGGCGTCGCTCTGGTTGTATGCCTGGGCGATCTGCTCGGTGCTGGTGGAAATCCGCTCCAACAGGGACTGCATTTCGTTGAGGGACTGGGTCCACTTCCGCTGGGCTACGTCGTATGCCTGCTGGGACTCACCGCTCCACGCTCCGCGGAGCTTTGCCACTTCGCCTTCGAGGCGTTCGATTTCCGCGCGGATCTGCTGTGATCCGTTGCGGATTTGTGCAGAGAGGGCGCTGACCTGGGCGGTCTGTACGGACATTGATTGCATCGTTAGTTACCTCTTTCCTAAAACCGAGCGCTCTTAGGCGCCGCCCATCATCGAACCAAGGTTGGCGATCGCCTCTTGGTGCGCCTGTTCCGTTTGCGCCTGGTCGGTCTCGGTGCTGCGGAGGTTCTGCTCAAGAGTGACGAGCACCTCGTTGAGCTTGCGGGTCTCTTCGTCCCACCGGGTCATGAGCTGCGTGAAGGACATGGCTGCCGCGCCGGACCAATAGCCGCGGAGCTGTTCAATTTCGCCACGAACCTTCTTCGTGTGGTTGTCAATTCCCAATTTTGCTTCATTGACGGCCTGTTGCCCACGCCGTAGGGCACCTTCTTCAGCCGAAATTACTTCAGCCAACTCAACCTCCCGAGGTTGTGAGCGAACACTTCCGCTCGTCCGACAAGTCTTCCCGCAGCGGTCGCTGCGGCGTCACCAAACTAAGTTAGAGGAGTTTTATCAAAAAACCAAGGAACTATGTGCTTGAACTTTGAAATACCGTTCCTTTTCGGCGAGGAATCCTTTACTCATCACCGGCGACTGCGGCGATCGTGAAACTGCGGTTTCCCACGCGAACTCTTGCTCCTTCGTCCAACCGCACCCGCTGGCCGGGCGCGAGCAAGTGGGAGTTTCCGGAATCGTCAAAGATTTCTGAACCATTGGTGGATTCCAGGTCAGTGAGCCAAATGCTGTCGGGGCGGCACTCGATCCGCAGGTGAGTCTTCGACACGCTTCGATCCGGGTCGGTGACCGCTAGGGTACGGTCTTCGGCCGCGTGCCGATCCGGGCGGCGGCCGAGGTTGATCACCCCGGGAATGGCGAAGAAATCGCGCTGGCCGGTGTCAAATGTGAGGAGTACCTGCGGGCCGGCCTTCTCGACGTGCGTGGGCGGCGCTTCGGCGGGGACCAGCGGGGCGTCGAGCGTGCCCGACAGCGCCTGCGCATGCGCCCCCGTGCCGAGGGTCGCGGCCTGGTAGTGTTGCTGCGGCCTGGGGGCCGGTGCGGCATCCGCCGCCACTGCTGGCGTCTGCGCGGCCAGGGCTGCGGGTTCCCCCAGTTCCCCCTTCGCGTGGCGTTCGGCGAGCCACGCGGAGAGAGCTTTGAGCTC
>JAJYRV010000315.1 GCA_021793935.1 Actinomycetes bacterium
TGCGCGGAACTGCGGATCCACGCCGTGACCTCGTGACCTTGGTGGCTCAGAAGCCGGGAGAGCCGCATCGCGACCTTGCCGTGCCCGCCGATGATTGAAATTCGTGCCATCCCTTGATGTTACGCCACGGCCTGCCAGTGCTCATTCGGCCCCGCCGGTCGGGAGGTTCCCCAGTACCCTGGCGGGAGGAACCAACGAAGGGAAATGGGTGGAAACTGAACTGACCACGCCAGTATCGCTGACAACCAACCGCGGACTACTCAACCACGGCGCCATCGGGTGGTCCCGCCAACCCCTGGTCAACACCGACGGAATCGCCTCCACCCGCGGCCGCTTCAACCGGAAGGCATGGGGGCGGAACAAGCGGTGGGAGTACTGGAACGTCATGACCCCAGCACACGGGGGTGAAACTGCGCGCCCACAACCATGACGCCGAAGCGGGCGCGGTATGGTTCGAGGTCATCGCGGAGAAGCCGGCAAACCACAAGGCGCTCTCCGTCGTCGTGTCATGCGGCGCGCCTACGGTTGGCTGCAGATCGGCTCGGAGGAATCGAAGGCTTCGCAGATTACGTGCACAATTAGTGGTGCACCTCAGAGTTTGAGGGTGAAGGAAGGATGATCCATGGCATTGACGGATCTGGCGATCGAGAAGATCAAGGAAATGATCCAATCGGGCGAACTGGCGCCAGGAGATCGTCTACCTCCTGAGCAGGAGCTGAGCAGAAGGCTCGGTCTCTCCCGCTCCTCGTTGCGCGAGGCTGTTAAAGCTCTTGAAGCGATCCAGATCCTTGACGTTCGCCGCGGCGATGGCACGTTCGTGACGAGCCTGGAACCCGAGCTCCTTCTCGGCACGGTCTCCTTCATCCTCGATTTCCACCGGTCGAACGCCGTCCTTGAAGTGTTCGAAGTGCGACGGCTCCTCGAATCCGAGGCGGCGGCGCTATCGGCCCTGCGCGCCACTCCGGAGGACATCGCTGCGATATCCACGACCTTCAACCTGGCCAAAGCGGGCGATATCGACTCCCTCATTGAACACGACAAGGAGTTCCACGCAAGTATTGCGGCTTCCTCCGGGAATGGGTATCTCGCCGGGCTCATCAGCTCGGTATCAGATCAGACGGTTCGCGCGCGATACTGGCGCGGCGTCGTTGAGGAATCCGCTTCTGCCCGTACCCTTGCCGAACACCGCTCGATCCTCACAGCGATCCAGGGCCGTAATCCCGATCTCGCCCGTGCTCTGACACTGACCCATATCGCCGGTGTGGAGGACTGGTTGAAAGCCAACGCCGGCTGATGCTGATCAGAGCGAAACCACGCCCTTGCGCAGGATGATGTTGCCGTACGGGCGCCGCTCTCCGGTACGAATGACGAGGGCGGCTTGCTTCGCTACCTCATAGAAGTCGAATCTTTCTAGGTATTCGACCCGCTCCGTGGAGACCTCGGCGGCTTCGATTAGTTGCTGCTGCACCTTAACACTGACCCCGGGTTCGGTCTCCATCAGAGCGACTGCGGGTCCCTCGTACGTGTCGATGGGGAGCAGGGTACGTACCGCAGAGGTCACTTGTGGGGAGGGATGGCCGGGCACGTCGATCACGGGGGCCTGGGCGGCGACCCCTACGGTATGAGCGGGAAAGTTCGCGTCGGCGATGACAAGGGTATCCCCGTGCCCCAGTTCATCAAGGGCTTTAAGGATCGAGCCGGACAGCAACGGGTTGATTCCGATCAACATCGGGGTCCTCCAAATGGTAGACGCGGTGGGCAACAGCGTGGGTGATCAGGGCCCGGTGGGTCTCATCCACTCGTGAGAGCATATTGTCCCGGTACCTGGTGAGCACCTCGAGTCCGTCGGCGAGCAGCGGCATCGGCCAATCCGACCCAACCATGAGGCGATACGGGGTGAAATGTTCCAGTGCGAGATCGGTGACCGCGCGCGCTACATCGGCGGCAAGTGCTCTGCCACCGTGGTGCAAACCGGAGATCTTCGCGACGACGTTTGGACGGGCGGCGAGGTCGATGATCTGCTCCTGCCACTCGGCTCGGTGCTTAACGGAGGCTGGCGGCTTGCCCAGATGGTCGAGGACGATGGTCAATTCAGGAATCGCACCCGCGAGATCGATGGTCTGCCGGAGGTGGCGGGGGAATGCATCAGGGATGTCGACGGGGATGTTCCGGGCTGCTAGCAGGCGGAAAGATTCGCGCACTTGCGCTAAGTCGAGGAAGTCGCTCCGCCGGTCCTCGTGGATCAGATGCCGTACTCCAGCGATTGGGCCCGTACCCTCACTCGTCGTTCCCCAATGCTCCAACTGTGCCGCAACGGTCTCGGGGCGGGTGAGATCGACCCAGCCGACCACTCCGAGCACCCATGGGTGTGCGCGAGCTATCTGCACCATCTGTTCGGTGTCCTCGAGAGTGTCATCCACCTGCACGAGCACCGCCGCACGGTATCCGTTCTGCGAGAGGGCCTCGCGGGCCTGCTCGGGAGCGAACGTGCGGTGGATCGGGCGGAGCTCGGGAGTGAGCCATCCCGGTGGCGCCGCCAGGTTCCATAGGTGCAGGTGGGTATCAATCACGGGCCGTCACCTCCGGAATGAGCCCCAGGTACTGCAGCTCTGCCCAGAGTTCCTCGGGGATCGGCGCATTCAACCTCGCGATGTTCTCTATGCATTGACCCGGGGCATCGATGCCCGCGATCAATGCGGAACCGGCTGGATGACGAAGCGGGAACTGCAGGGCAGCGGCGGGAAGTTCAACGTCGTAGCGCGAGCAGATCCGAGCAAGCTCAACCGCACGTTCGAAGACCTCGTGGGGCACCGTCGCGTACTCGTAGCGGTCATTAGGGCTCGGCGTCGGCCGAGCGAGGAGTCCGGAGTTGAACACCGAAGCGAACACGACTTCCACGCCCGTTCGGGCAGCACGGTCGAGCACCTCGAGCGCGGGCTGCTCTAAAAGGGTGTAACGCCCGGCAACCATCAGCGTGTCGATTCCGCCGATTTCAAGAGCGGCCTCTAGCGCTTCGGCACTCATGGAGCCTACCCCCACGCTGCCGATGGTGCCCTGGTCCTTCAATCTATCGAGAGCGCTGATCCCCTGTTCGAGGGCGGCATGCATGCCGATGTTGGCCTTCTCCGGATCGTGGACGAAGGCGATGTCGACGTGGTCCAAGCCCATCCGCTCGAGGGAATCGGTGATACTGCGGTTGACTCCCTCGGGTGTGTAATCCGGACGCCGACGATAGTCGGCCCGAACGTGGAAATCCGCCTCCAGATCGAGCAGCCCTCGCGGGTTGTCCACCGGTTCGAGAACACGTCCGACTTTCGTTGATATACGGTACTCAGCACGTTTACGGGTGCGGAGGAAATCGCCCAACCGAATCTCCGACAGACCCAATCCGTAGTGGGGGGCT
>JAJYRV010000316.1 GCA_021793935.1 Actinomycetes bacterium
TCCGATCGAGGGCGAGGAGGCCGGCACGTTCGAACATACCTAAATCCTGCCACGGGCACGCCGAATGCGGGAGAGGACACCCGCGGCGCGGGGAGGTTCGCGCCCGCGCGGCGGATGCGATGCACGGGATCGAACGGGCGGTAGGCTACTGAGCCATGGCTAAACGCAAAAAACGCCCCGTCAACGAAAAGGTCGCGGCCCGCCGGGCCGCCCGCAAAGCCGCCGCGGCGAACCCGCCGGTGAGCCGCCCCTTCGAGGGCCTGCCATCGGAGGTGGATTGGGTGGCGATGCGCGAGATCGTGCCGGCCGCCTCCGCGTGGGCCCGAACGACCGAAGAATACGGCTCCCAGGACGTCCAGGTCGTCACGCTGCTGCCGATGCTGTGGCCGGCGATGAAACGGGAGGACGGGGTCGTCGTCGTTGCCCTGCAGTTCGTCACCAACTCCGGGGACCCCTCCCGCGATGCCGCGGCCGCGCTGCTCGCGGCGCTGGAGTTGGAGCCGGGCAATCCGGTGCACATGCCGGGACTCCCCGGACCGGGGCCCCGGCTGCAGGATGTGCTCGACCCGAGCCACCCCTTCGAGGTGACGATCCACGAGGACTTCTCCTACTCGATGGCCGAGGGCGCCGAGGCCGATCCGCAGGTCGCCCAGGCGCTCGCGGACTCGGCGGAAAACATCGTGCCCACGGTCAAACTGGACAGCGTCGAGGGCGGATACTGGTGCCGGATGGGCGAACGGGAGTTCCTCCGCTGGGCACGACCGGAGGACGAAGAGTCGCTCCTGGATGGTCTTGCCCGCCTCCACGCGGATCACAACTCCAGCTTTGGCGATGACTCCCGCCTCATCGGCACGTTCCGCGCCGGGGGGATCCTCGTACCGGTCTGGGAACTTGCCCGCGGCGCGGAGGCCGACGAGATCGACCCGCTCGTGAAGGAGTTCGCGCCCGTGCTGGCGGAGGCGGTCGCGGCCACCGAGCCCCTCACTCCCGAGCAGCGCCGCGCCCGCGCCGGGCTCGTCTCCCGGCAGGTCACCCTCCGGTAGTTTCCCGCAACACCACGGCGCCCAAAACCGGCGCGCCGACCCCCGATGAGTACTAAGCTAAGAGCGTGGGCACGAACAGCACTCCTGGGGATCGAGAATCCCTGCGTGTCGTACGCAAAGGGGTGCGGCCCTCACGCAGCGAAACCGCTCGGAAACAGCGGGTCGCGGCGATCATTCCCGCGAAGGACGAGGCAGAACGGATCGCCGCCACCGTGCGCGCCGCGCGGGCGATCCCGTACGTCGATCTCGTGCTCGTGGTCGACGACGGATCCCACGACGATACCGCCGACCGGGCCCGCAGCGCGGGCGCCGTTGTCGTCCGCCACTCGGTCAACCGGGGGAAAGCCTCCGGCATGGAAACCGGGGCGGCCGTCGTCGCGATGCGCGATAAGGAAGGTTCCCCGCCGCGGCTGCTGCTCTTCCTCGACGCGGACCTGGGCCCCACGGCCGTCAACGCCGCGCCGCTGATCCCGCCGGTGATCACTGGCAAAGCCGACCTTTCCATCGCGATCCTGCCGCGGCAGGAGGGGGCAGGGGGTCGCGGGATCGTCACCGGCTATGCGCGCCGGTCGATCAAGAAACAAACGGGCTGGGCCCCCACCCAACCCCTGAGCGGGCAACGCTGCATCACCCGCGAAGCGTTCGAGGCCGCGAGTCCCCTCGCCTCCGGTTGGGGCGTGGAGACGGGCATGACGATCGACGTGCTCAACCAGGGCTTCGCCGTCGTCGAAGTGCCCTGCGATCTGCGGCACCGGCCCTCGGGGAATGACCTCGCCGGCCAGATCCACCGCTTCCGCCAGCTCCAGGGCGTGTTCGGGGCGGTGACTAAGCGGAAGTTTCGCCGCTACGAGATGACGGCGAGTCGGGTAGAAGAGGCGGAGTAGCCTCCGGTTCGAGGTTGAGCATCCACGTCGCGGTCGCCGCGATGAGGGAGGGCACGAGCACCGCCGCAACGTTCGCGGGGATCGCGATGCCCGAATCGTTCGCCGCCATGCCCAGGGCAGCGAGGATCGCCGCGGCAATGAGCGCGCTGCCCAGCAGCGGCGCGCGGGTGGTCATCGCGTTCACCGGAGTGCCGCCGGAAAGCCACGCGAACCGGCCCCCCTGCGGTTCGGTGATCTCGGTGCGGATCGGGCGGGCGAGCACGAACACCACGAGCGCGACGGCGGAGGCGGCGAGGATCGTCAGCGGCCGGTTCCCCATGAGCACCCGCAGGTTCGCATCGAGCTTGCGCCAGACGACGGTGAGGAGTTCGCCGTCGAGGACTTGTTGGAAGAAGGCCCCGATGTGGGTGCGGGAGGAGGGCGGGCGAAGCCAATCGACGAACGCGATCGCGATGACGATGAGCGCGGTGCCGATGAAGACCGCCCCGACCCGCTTGATGGTGAGGCGAACCCCGGCGGCGAGGAGGGCGAGGATGAGGAACGCGGGCAGGATCGCGGGCGGACCGCCGAAGTCCGCGCCGAGGAAGGGCGCGCCGTCGAGGAAGGCCGTGAAGCCGCCGAAGACCGCGATGATGAGCGCCGCGAACCGCCGGTGCCCGCGCCGGACGAACGGTTGGGCGGCGGCGATCGCGAGCAGGATCATCGCCGTCGTGAACTGCGCGAAGGCGGTGTTGTTCATCCCGTAGAAGCGCCCGGCCACCAGCGGCGGGTTGCCCATGACCGAGCGGAGTTGGAGCGGGGAGCCGAACACGACGTCGAGCCCGAGCAGCAGCGCGAGCACGCCGGCGATGACGGTCGCCGGGCCCAGCGGCGCCCGCCGCCACGGCCCGGCCAGCGAGAGCGCAACGAGGCCGATGACGACGGCGCTGATCGTGCCGGCGAGGGCGAGACCGGGAACTTCCGTACGCCACCACGGCACGAAATTCGCGAGGTAGGAGGCCACCGGAAGGGCCGCGATCGACAGGGCGATCACCCGCATGATGCGTAGCACGTTCGTGCGCGGCGGCAGCCAACTGCCGTCGGTTTCGGGCGGGACCTTGCCGAGCCGCCGGTGCCACCACGCGTTGAGCTTGGAGATGTTCGGCCGCTTCAGCCCGATCGCTACCGCGGCGTACAACCCGACGTTGAGCACCACGAGGATGGTGAAGAAGGTGGGGATGATCGGGCGCATCGCCTCGGAGTGGCGTTCGCGGTCGCGGGCGCCCGCGGCGAGCTGCGCGAGGGAATCGGAGCTTTCGGTCGCGTGGGCCGCCCCGCCCTGGAAGGTCCCCTCGGCCCCGAGTTCGGTGAGGATGGTCGCGTGCAGATCCGTCGCGAGGGAGTAGCCGGGCTGGCGCGTGGAGGGGGAGGAGAGTTCCCCGCGCGGCCAGCCTTCCCCGGAGATCGCGAAGATCCGCAGGGCAGCCTCGTCGT
>JAJYRV010000317.1 GCA_021793935.1 Actinomycetes bacterium
GAACGGATCCCGCGGACGTCGGCCATCTCCAGATCCGGGATGTTGAGGTTCAGAATCCGCCCGTCGGCAGGCAAGGAGGGCACGGTCGGAAGGACGCGCGAAATGATGTTTTGGGCCGTGTCCCAACGCTGAGGGCGCATCGTGGACATCGAAGCTGCGAGCGCCGGGATGCGCATCGCCGCAGCCGTCAGCGCCGCCCCGACCGTTCCGGAGTGCACGACCGCGGGTCCCACGTTGGGTCCGAGGTTCACCCCGGAAAGCAGGATGTCGGGGCGCGGGCCGAAGAACTCGAGCACGCCGCCGTAGGCGATGAGGGCCGGGCTCGCGTGTACCGCGATGGATTCGATTTCGTCGGACAAGCCCGGAGGGCGCCCTTCAGAAACTTTGAAACCCGACTCCTCCGGTTCCCCGCCGAGGGAGGCACCCGCTCCCGAATACTGCGTATTCGGCGCAGCAACGAGAACTTCGTAGCCCGCGTCCAAGGCGGCGTGGGCGATCGGAAGGAGGCCGGGGGAGTCGATGCCATCATCGTTGGTAATAAGTGCACGCATGCCACCATTGTGACCCATCGTGCTGCGGCGCCCGGCCGGGAGCGCTCGCTGGGGGTAGGCATGGGCGAGGAACTGCGGGAGAATAACGGTATGTATCCGGTATCGAAGACAGAGAACGAATGGCGCGAACTGCTGAACCCGCAGGAGTTCCATATTCTGCGCGAGGCGGGCACGGAGCGCCCCTTCACGGGCGAGCTCCTCGATGAGGGGCGCGAGGGAATCTATTCCTGCCGGGCCTGCGGCGCAGAGCTGTTCCGGGCGGAAACCAAATTTGACGCCGGGTGCGGGTGGCCGAGTTTCTATCAACCACAGGAATCCGACGCAGTGATTCTCCGCCCCGACACCTCCCTGGGGATGGTCCGCACCGAGGTGCTGTGCGCGAACTGCGGATCGCACCTCGGGCACGTCTTCGACGATGCGCCGCAGACGCCCACAGGTGACCGCTTTTGCATGAACTCCGTGGCGTTGTCCTTCGAACCTGAGAAGTGAGGAAGGTACGCGGGCGTTCCGCGGTGGGGTGGCTGGCCCTTGATCTAAGGGCCGCATGAAGATCAGTGACGCCGCGAATCGGGTTCCTGCCCCCGCGCTGTTCATTACGGCAGGGTTCTCGCAATACATCGGTGCCGCGCTCGCCGTCGGGCTGTTCACTCTCGCCCCGCCGCACACCGTTGCGTGGACACGTGCGCTAGTCGCCGGGGTCGTGCTGCTCGCGCTGATCCGGCCTTGGCGGTATTCGTGGACGAAGAAGACGCTGCTGGAATCGGCCGTTTTCGGCTCCGTGTTACTCGCGATGAACGTCACCTTCTATATCGCGATCAACTATCTGCCGCTCGGTGCCGCGGTGGCGTTGGAATTCGTCGGCCCAGTCATCGTTGCCGCTCGCGGGGCTGCCGGTATTCGGGGTAAGGTTTCGGTCGCGCTCGCGGCCGCTGGAGTCGCCCTGATCAGCTTCGTCGGCCTCGACTGGAGCGGTGTGGGGCCACGGGAGATCGGGATCGGCCTCGTCGCGATCTTCGTTGCGAGCGCGTTCTGGGCGGGTTACATGGTGATCGGCGGCAAGATCGCCTCCGAGCGTTCCGGGCAAGCCTCGCTCGCCGTCGGGATGATCGCAGCTGCGCTGCTGTTCCTTCCCGCCTCGCTGCCGTGGGCGGGCGGGCTCGCGCGGTGGGACGCGCTCTGGCTCATCATCGGCATGGGTCTGCTTTCCTCCGTCGTGCCCTACATGCTCGATCAGGTGACGATTCGGCGCCTGGGAACGGCAACGTTCGCCCTCCTCAACGCACTACTGCCCGCGACCGCGACGGTAGTCGGGTTCCTCGGGCTCCGGCAGATACCCACGGTCGGCGAACTTGCCGGCCTCGTGGCCATCACCGTTGCTGTCGCCCTCTCAACCAGGGCAGCAGTGCCGGCAGTCGAGGAGCGGAAAAAAGTCGACGGCGATTAGGCGCAGGGAACCAAAAGCTGGGAAGATATTTGTATGGAAGTTATTGTTCCCAAGGATTCCACCCAGATCGCTCCAATCGCCGCAGACGCCATCTGCGAACTGCTCGAACGCAAGCCGGATGCGGTTCTCGGACTGGCTACCGGCTCCTCGCCGCTTCCCCTATACGCGGAGCTAATCCGCCGCTACAAGGCGGGTGACGTGAGCTTCGCTCGTGCGCGGGCGTTCACCCTCGACGAATACGTGGGGCTTCCCAGCGACCACCCGCAGGCATACTCGAACGTCATCAGAACCGAATTCACCGCGCACGTCGATTTCGCGGATGATGCTGTGCACTCGCCCGATGGGCTCGCGAGCGACATCCGCGAGTCCTGCGCCGCGTACGAAGCTAAGATCGCGGAGGCCGGCGGCGTGGACCTGCAGATCCTCGGAGTCGGCACCGACGGGCACATTGCTTTCAACGAACCCGGTTCTTCCCTCGCCTCGCGCACCCGGATCAAGACGCTCACGCCCCAGACCCGGCTCGACAACGCCCGCTTCTTCGACGGCGACCTTGACCAGGTACCCCAGCACTGCATCACGCAAGGGCTAGGCACGATCATGGAGGCGCGCCACGTGGTGCTCTTCGCGAGCGGTGAAGGTAAAGCAGAAGCCGCGTGGAACCTCGTCGAGGGGCCCGTCTCAGCGATGTGGCCAGCGACGATCCTTCAGCATCACCCGCACGCGACCGTGCTTCTCGATGAAGCCGCCGCGAACAAACTCAAGAACCTCGACTACTACCGCAACACCTACGAAACTAAACCCGACTGGCAGGGGATCTAAACCCGGCTGGCGCTCGCGGGCAGTGGTTGGCACGATGAAGCTATGAGTTCCGACGTCCCGCCCGCCCGCGCACTCGGCCCCCAAGACCCGGGTGACGGCTGGGCGGACGGCCCGCAAGGGCGGTTCTGGGGGAAGTTTGGAGCTGCCGGCCTTCTTGCCTGGGACCCGCATGCAGGTGTACTTCTGCAACACCGAGCCCGCTGGAGCCATCACGGTGGCACGTGGGGGATCCCCGGTGGCGCGTTGCACTCCGGCGAGGCGCCGGGGGAGGCGGCGCTGCGCGAGGCCCACGAGGAGGCGGGTGTCCCCGCGGGCGCAGTTCGCACGTTGACCACGCACGTCTTCGACGTCGGCTACTGGCGGTACACGACCGTGCTTGCGCGCGTCGTCGAACCGTTCTCTCCCCAGATCACCGATCCGGAGAGCCTGGAACTGCTCTGGGTGCCCGTCCCCGAGGTAGAGTCGCGCGTGCTCCACCCTGGCTTCGCGCGGGCGTGGCCAGAGCTGCGAGACATGCTCAGCAACGCGCGTATGACGTATCTCCGAGCGGAGGAAAAATGAAGCGGTATCGCGTCAGCGT
>JAJYRV010000318.1 GCA_021793935.1 Actinomycetes bacterium
CACCTCACCCGCGCCGTCGGCGAGCGCCGCGCCCTGCAACTCACCCTCTCCCACCGGCTGCTCTCCGCCCACGAGGCCCTCGAGTGGGGGCTCGTGGCCGAGGTCGTTGCCGACGACGCCGTCGCCGCCCGCGCCCAGGAGGTCGCCGGGGAGTGGGTCGAGGTGGCCCACGCGTACGGGCAGGCGAAGCGGCTCATCCGCTCGGCCCCCTCCCGCAGTTTCGCGGAGCAACTGCAGGAGGAGGCACACGCGATCGGCCGGGCATCGACGACTCCCGAGGCCGAGGCGCGGATGGGGGCCTTCGCCGCGCGCTAGAGGTCGAAGACCGCCCGCAGCGGGGCGTGATCGGAGAAGCGCGTGTCGTAGGTGGGGGCGCGGTCGACTGTGATGTCCTTCATCGTCGCCACAGTCGGGTCGCCCGCGAGGAGATAGTCGATGCGCCAGCCCGCGTCGTTGTCGAACGCTTTCCCTCGGTAGGACCACCACGTGTACGGGCCGGGCACGTCGCCGGCGTGGTGGCGGGCGAGGTCGGTCCAGCCGCCGTCGGAGAACCAGCGGGTGAGGTAGGCCCGCTCCTGCGGCAGGAAACCCGCGGATTTCAGGTTCCCCTTCCAGTTCTTGATATCCCGCTCGTCGTGCGCGACGTTGATATCCCCGCCGATGACGACGTGCCGGCCGGAGGTGATGAGGTCGGCCATCCGCTTCTCCATCGCGTCGAGGTAGGCGTATTTGAGCGCCATGTGGTCCTCGTCGTCGGCCACGCCCGTGTGCACGTACACCGAGGCGATCGTGAGCTCGCTGCCCGCGGCGGTGGTGAGGTCGATCTCCGCCCAGCGGCCGCCGGACTCCTCGGCTTCGCCGGGCAGCCCGATCCGAACGGCGTCGACCTCCTCGCGGGTGAGGATCGCGACCCCGGCCCGGCCCTTCTGCGGGGCGGCGGAGTGCACGATGTGCCAGTCCTCCCCGACCAGTCCGTGCACGATGTCGTCGTCGGCGCGCACCTCCTGCATGAGCACGACGTCGGGGTTGTATTCGTCGATCCAGGCCTGCATCCCCCGCCGGTAGGCGGCGCGCACACCATTTACATTTACCGTGGCAATACTCAACATAGTTCTATCCAACCGCATCTCACGCGCATGGGCGAACTCGTGACGTCTCACATTCTGGACTTCGCGTGGGCCGGCTTTGTTCCCACTCCCGCGCCTTGCAAGATAGTTCTCGTGATCGACGTAAATCTTGCGCACGCCCACGTGGCGCGAATGCGAATGTGCTCCTGAGCACTTCGCACACGTTCTCCTCTTCATTCTCATAATTTCGTCTGCGCAAGTCGTCACTCCGCTCTGGGATTGGCTGCTGCCCTGCGCCTACTCAAACTCAAAGGAAAATCATGTCGTACCGTTCCAAGTTCTCTCTTCGCGCCGCTGCCGTTCTCGCTGCCGCGGCGCTCACCCTCAGCGCCTGCGGCGGGGGCGACGGCGCAGCGGAGGCCTCCGCCAAGGGAAGCGAAGACGATCCGATCCGGATCGGGGTCGTGACCGCGAGCGAGCCGTACTGGGAGATCTTCACCGACCTCGCGGCGGAGGAGGGCATCCACGTGGAGTTCGTCAACTTCACCGATTACCAGCTCCCCAACCAGGGGCTCGCCGACGGCGATCTCGACCTCAACCAGTTCCAGCACCTGCAGTTCCTCGCCGGCTTCAACGTCAACGCCGATGAGGACCTCACCCCCGTTGGTGCCACCGCCGTCTACCCGCTCGGTCTGTACTCCAAGAAGCACGGTTCGCTCGAGGATGTGCCCGAGGGCGGGGAGATCGCGATCCCGAACGATGCGACGAACCAGGCCCGCGCGCTCCTGGTACTTCAGGAGGCCGGCCTCGTGAGCCTCGCAGGTGGCGGGAACTCCTTCTCCACCCCGGCGGACGTCATCGCCGAGGACTCAAAGGTGACCGTCACGCCAGTTGAGGCCGCGCAGACCCCGCTCGCGCTCGAAGACGTCGACGGCGCGATCATCAACAATGACTGGGTCGGTAAGGCGGAGCTCTCGGCGGAGGACGCGATCTTCTCCGACGATCCCCACTCCGACGCCGCCGCCCCCTACATCAACGTGTGGGTCGCCCGCGCCGCGGACGCCGATAACGAGACGTTCGCCAAACTCGTGGAGATCTACCACGACCCGGCCGTGGAGGAATCCGCCCAGGAAACCGCCGGTGGCACGGCCGCGTTCCTCGACAACGAGCCCGCCGAACTCCAAGAGATCCTCGAGGGCATCGAAGCGAACATCGAAAAGTAGTTCCACCTCACGCCCGTGGGCCGCGCACTTCCCGGCCCGCGGGCGCACGCAACGATTAGGCTTTCTCCGTGGGCATCATCGATTTCACGCGCGTGACCAAGGATTTCAGCAACGTCCGCGCCGTTGACGACGTCTCTCTTTCCATCCGGGAAGGGGAGATTTTCGGCGTCATCGGCTACTCCGGCGCCGGCAAGTCCACGCTCGTTCGGCTCATCAATGCGCTCGAGCCGATCACCAGCGGTTCCCTGCAGGTCGCCGGCACGGAGATCGCCGGGCTGCCTGAGGCGAAGTTGCGTCCGTTGCGGTCGAAGATCGGCATGATCTTCCAACACTTCAACCTCATGAACTCCCGGACGGTCGCGCAGAACATCGCCTACCCGCTCAAAGTCGCCGGGTGGGCGCGGGAGGAGCGGAAAGCACGGGTGGCGGAGCTGCTCGACTTCGTCGGACTCGCCGATAAGGCGAAGACCTATCCGAGCAAGCTCTCCGGCGGGCAGAAACAACGCGTCGGCATCGCCCGCGCGCTCGCGAGCAAACCGGGCATCCTCCTCGCCGACGAACCCACCTCCGCGCTCGACCCCGAAACCACGACCGGCGTGCTCGACCTGCTCCGGCGGGTGAACTCCGAACTCGGGGTGACCGTCGTCGTCATCACGCACGAGATGAACGTCGTGCGGGCGATCTGCAACCGGGTCGCGGTGATGGAGGCGGGCAAGGTCGTCGAACTCGGATCCACCTACGAAGTCTTCACCCGCCCGAAGGCGGCCGTGACGGCCGCCTTCGTCACCTCCGTCCTTCAGGATCGCCCCACGCCCGACGTGCTCACCCGCCTACGTGGGCGCCACTCCGGCCGGCTCGTGACGATCGGAGTGGACGACGAGGCCGCCACGAGCGCAGAGGTCATGGGGGTCTTCTCCCAGCAGCGCATCGAGGCAACCGTTGTGTACGGGTCGATCACGGAAGTCGCGGGGCGGCCCTCGGGTTCACTCACTTACGAACTCTCCGGGGAGAACATCGACGCCGCGCTTGCGAACCTGCGGGGTCGCGCGGAGATGATCGACTGGGGCAGCGCAACGCGGGAGGTCAAGTGACTAGCGACCGG
>JAJYRV010000319.1 GCA_021793935.1 Actinomycetes bacterium
CCTCCGCGGTGCAGCAAATGATCGGGGCACCGGGGTTGATCGCGGAGTCGCCGGTGAGCATCCCGACGTTCTCCGCGCCGAAGATCTCCACGAGATCGAAAAACTTCTCGCTCACCAGCGCCTTCAGCGGGGCGGTGTACACCGACCGTTGGCCCCGGGCGAGCGCGACGGCGTGGGCGGCGACGGCGATCATCGACTTGCCGGAGCCCGTGGGGGTGGAGGCAATGACGTGGGAATCGGTGACGATCTCCCACAGCGCCTCCTCCTGGTGCGGGTACAGCTCGAGACCGCGACTCTCGGCCCACGTGGTGAACGAGTCGATGAGGTCTTCCTCAGACGGATGCGAATTCGGGGCAGGTAAAGCAGTCATCGCTTCTCAGTCTGCCCTAGATCTGCGCCGTGGAGACATTTACTCGCTACTGGCTGACCGGTCCCTCCCAAAAGCCGACGGCGGACTCAAACTGCTCGACCACGCTCGCAACAATTCCGCGCGGGGAAAGCGCTCCAGCGAGTTCCGAGGCCGGCGGTCGCTGCTCACCCTCGGCCCAGGGAACGAGTGCCGCAAGTTCCGGGGCCCGCCCCGGCTCGAGATCCGCCCACAGGCGGGCTGCGTCCCGGCGGTCGGTGGTCCACGTGCGGCTCAGGACGCTCACGACTCCCGCCGCCGCGAACAGCGTCTTCCGGGCAACGCTACGCGCCGGCGGGGAGCCGGAACGCCACCGCGCAAGCGCGTCCCCGATGTCGCCGTTGAAGCCGCGCGCGGCGCGAGCGTCGCCGAGGAACGCAGCAGCGGGGCGCAGAACGTTCCCGCCGGCGAGCGGCAGGCAATAGTGCCGGAGGAAGACACGGTTTCCGTACGCCTCGTCGTCGTCGCCGAGAAAATCGCTGCTCGTGCCCTCGCCGATCTCCACGCCGCGGCACAGGTGCGAGAACCGCGCCGTTAGCTCGTCGCTTGTGCGCCGGCACCAGCCTTCGGGAACGTTGATGGCGAGGAGATCCACATCAGAAACCCCTGGCTGCGCCGTTCCGTTCGCGACGGAACCGTACAAGTGCAATTCCGCTGCCCCGCCGGCTACCGCGCGCAGCGCCTGTGCTGCGGCGCTCAGGATCGGTTCGAATTCGGGCGGTACCCGGCGCCGATCTGCGCCCGTGCGGATCGTTCCATCGGGGTTCAGCCCCTCGTGCGGATCCTTCATCTGGCCAGCCTTCCACACCCTGCCCTAAACCGGGGTTGCTCCCGTTGCTTGCGGGACCGAATCCTCCCGGTTTCGCCGGGGCAGGAGGAATCCGAAACCGAGCGCGATGAAGAACATCAACACCCCGTACACCGCGGCGGGCAGGGACATCTCCATGTTGCCGATGACCGTCTGGGCGAGCACGATCGCAAGCGTCGCGTTGTGAATCCCGATCTCGAACGAGCAGGCCCGCGCTTGAGCATCCTTGACTCCGAAGAGTTTCGGCACGAAGTAGCCGACGAGTAGGCTCACGATGCAGAACAGCACGGTGATCGTCGCAAGGGAAGAGATGTGCGCGCGCAACAGCTCGAAATTGGCGGCCACCGCCCCCGCAATCACGACCGCGAGAATGACGACTGAGGCAATCCGCACGGGCTTATCCATTGCGTCGGCGAACGCCGGTTTGACGCGACGGACGATCATCCCGATCGCCACCGGCCCCAGCACGATGGCGAACACCTCCAACGTTTTAGCCACCTGCAGCCCGAGCCCAGGCTGATCGGGAGCAAAATAGCCGATGGCCAGGTTCGTGATGACCGGTAGCGTGACCACGGCAAGCACCGAGTTGACGGCGGTGAGGCTGATGTTCAGCGCGACGTCACCCCGGAACAGATGACTGTAGAGATTCGCCGTGGTGCCACCAGGAGAGGCAGCCAGGAGCATCATGCCGATCGCGAGGATCGGCGGTAACTTGAAGGCGAGCACCAACGCGAAACAGAGGGCGGGCAGCACAATGAGTTGGCACACGAGCGCAATCACGACCGCTTTGGGGTGCTTCACCACCCGAGCGAAGTCGGCGGGGGTTAACGTGAGCCCGAGGCCGAGCATGATGATGCCGAGCGCGAGGGGCAATCCAATGGTGGTCAACGCTGATCCCATACGAGTACATAATGGCCTAGTTCGCGGGGGAAAGCCGGCGAATGCGGGCTACGATGTGCAACAAAACAGGGCGAACTCCACGAGGCGAGAATGAGCAGGGTAGCGGGGATAGTGCTGGCCGCCGGCGCGGGGCGCAGGATGGGGCAGCCGAAGGCGTTGCTGACCCTGCCCGATGGCCGGAGTTTTGTGGAAGCCGCGTGTGAAGTCCTGCTCGACGCTGGATGCGATCCCGTTCTCGCCGTGCTCGGGGCCGAAGCCGAATCCGCGCGGGAGCGCCTCGGCGACGGGTGCCCAGATCGCAGCACCGCGGGCCCGGTCGTCGCCGTCGTCAATCCGGACTGGGCCGAGGGGCTCGCCACCTCACTGCGCACCGGGCTCGCCCACCTGCGTGACACCTCCGCGGCCAGCGCCGCTGTTATCCACCTCGTCGACCTGCCGGGCGTCGGCCCGGACGTCATCGGGCGGATCACCGCCCACGGCGTCCCCGGGGGCACGGACCTCTCCGCGGCGCTGGCAAGGGCGAGCTACAACGGCGTCCCGGGCCACCCCGTCCTGCTCGGCCGGGAGCATTGGGACGGAGTGATCGCTTCGACATCCGGTGACGCCGGCGCCCGCCGGTACCTGAGCGACCACGCGCCCACGATCGTCGAGATGAGTGACCTCGCCTCCGGACGTGACCTCGATACCCGCGAAGATCTCGCGAGATTCGAGGCAGAGTAAAGGATTCGTGTCGCTGCGCCCAAGGGAGCCTCGGGCCTTGCTATGCTCGGAAGGTTAAAAAATGACGGATCGCATGTGTGAGGGGCGACTATGGCGAGCGTGATAGCGATCGACGCGAGCGATATGGATTCACTGCGCAGACGGTTGCGTGAAGCGAGCGCCGAGGTGGATGGCTGCGTACCCGCGCTGCCCGGCTCCGCTGCCTTAGGCCCGGCGATACTCGCCGGCGCGGCCCATTCCTTCGAATCCGCGATGCGCCGGAACGCGAGCAGCCTGCACACGCAATGGACCACCCTCGATTCCGACGTCGAAGCCACGTTGGCGGACATGCGGCACGTTGAGGAGGAGATCATCTCCGCCATCGAGCGCCTGCAGGGAGCATTCGCATGAGCCCGCGCCCGGAGTTGCTGCGCCAGGGCTCCCAGCGGCGAGGCCGCGGCTTCTCCATCGGGTTCATCGGTTCGACGCTACGCACCTCCGAGGACGGCGGTGGGATCGCGGTACGGTTCGGCAAGATCGGAA
>JAJYRV010000320.1 GCA_021793935.1 Actinomycetes bacterium
CGTGCCCGACTCGCGCAGATACGGTGAGAGCCGGCGGGCGAGGGCTTCCGCCTCGACGATGCTGACATCGTCCGCCGCGAACTCGGCGGGCGCCTCGGAGCCCGCCCCGAGCCATGCCCGCCCTTGCGACACCTGCACCCTCGCGACGTGCGGATCGTCGTTGTCGTCCCACACCTGCGGCAGGTCGATGACCGTCACGCCCTCGAGGCCGCCGGTGAACAGGGCGTTACCGGAGGGCACCCGCAGCCCGTCAACGACGACCAGGATATGCGGCGTCGTGCTCGTGGCACCGGGCTGGAAGCGCGAGCGTTCAAGGACCTCCGAGGGCAACATCCGGGCGAGGTCACTGAGCTGGGAACCGATCATCCGAGCGGTGCCCAGCGAGTCGTGCAAGCGGGGGGACTGTACGTGGGGAAGCCATTTCGCCCATTCCCAGTGGACCAATTCATCGTCGTCGGCGGCGATGACGATGAGGAGGTCGTCGGGATCTTGCAGGGCGGCGAGGTGAGTGACAATCCCGCGAGCCAGCCCCCGGTTGCCGGCGATGTCGTTACCCACGAGTTCCACCTTCGCGAACTGGGACAACGGAATCGCCAGCGGTAGGTCGCTCTGGGTCTCATGGGTCACGATGAACCGGTGCGCGGCGGTCGTGGAGACGGGGTCGAGCTGGTTCACGGGCGGAAGTTCCGGCGCTTCCAGATCGACGCACAGCGGCTGGTCACACGTACCTACACGGGCCACCAGATGATCCTCGTGATCGGTTCCACGTTCCCAGATCCGGGTGCTCTCCTCCGCCAGGTACACCAGGGTTTCCGGTTCGGGGTATCGCCAGTTACGCTCCCGGCGCTGAGCTCGGGCGGCGGTGTGGATCGTCTCGCGCAGGTCGGTGAGGTAGGCGAGGTATTCCCGGCGAGCGCTGAGCAGCTTGGATTGGCGCTGCGCGCGCTGGCGCCAGCCGTTGACGAACACGAATCCCAACGCGGAAATGAGGAACATCCCACCGGTCAACCATCCTGTGGGGCCCGCGTTCGAGATCGAGACCATGATGATCGCGCCGACGCTCCCGAGCATCGGGAGCATCGAGGTGAGGATGCTGCTACCGCCGTCGTTGGATTCGAGCTCGGGCGGAACTTCTATCGTGATGGTTCCGGACGGTACGCGCGGCGGAGCGAGTCGACTGCTCATCGTTGTGTGATTCTCCCCCTGACTCTCACTGACCGCCTAGCCCTGCTGCCGCCCCACGATCAATAACACCGTATTGTTCTGCAATCGCCTCGGCCTGCGTCGCGATCACCGCCAACTGTTGTTGTAGTTCCGTAAGGTCGAACCTCGCCCTGGTCTGGGCGTGGTCGAACGCCGCTTGTGCCTCCCCCTGCCACGCGAGGCGGAGGTGGTCGAGCTTGGCGTCCAGCTCCTTCAACTCCTGCTCAATGCTACTAGCGGCATCCGCGAACACCTGCGCCGCCGCCCGCAACTCGGAAGGAACAATTTCTAGTCTCTCCACGCTGACCCCCCGCGTGCGATCGGGCCCGGATCGGGGAACGCCGCGGCCGCTTCGGCCCGCAGCTGGGTCACGAGTTCTGCCGTCTCGCCCAGCGTTTGCGAGCTGCGCTCCACCGCGTTCAGGGCCGCTTGGTGCTGCGCCGCCGCGATCGTGTGGGTAACGATGCGCGAGAGCTCGGCGGCGCCGAGGCTCTCCGCGGCCGGTGCGAACTCGACTGCGGTGATCCGGCCACTGGGTTGGGCCGTCACCGTCACTTCGGCGCGGGCAGATTTCGCCGTCGCGGTCGTGGCCCGCAGGTCTGCTGCCAACGTCTGGACCTGCGCCTTGCGCTCCGAGGCGCGCGCAACTTGTTCCGCAATTCTCTCCCGCGCGGCCTCCGCGGCGCCTAATGGATCGGTCGGTTCCACTAACTCTCCTGGTTCACGTAATCGCGGGCGACACTCATGGAAACGCGAATGTCCTTCGAACCCGGTTTCACCGTCCACCGGTCGCGCTCCGGCCACGCCGCGAGGAGCTCGGTGAGGGGGCCGGATGCGTCCAACTGTTGTTCCAGCATCGTCGGCTCGGCGCCGCCTGCGCCAACGTTCGGGTCCGCGGAATAGAAGCTGAGCTCGAGGCTGCGGATGCTTCGCTGCGTGATCAGGGGAACAGTGATCGCGAGCGTCTCATGCACCAGTTCCGGGGTGAGTTCCGCCCGGGGATCCAGCCACACGCTCACGGTGTAGTTCCGATCGAAGCCGTCGACGTGAGAGCTCGCCCCGACGGATTCAATTCCGAGATCGGCCGCGAGGAGTTCCGCTTTGATTCGCTCGCCGGATTTTCCTGACTCGGGGATGAGCGCACCGATCGAGGCGCACGAGGCCATGGTGAGCACCATGAGCGGAACGGCAAGCACGGTCCAGGCGCGCGGGTGAGGGCGCCGGCGGCGCGGTTCAGCGTTGGACCGCCTCGAAGACTTGATGATCAATCACTTCACCGCCCATCCAACTGTACTCCTCCTCCCAGAGGCCGGAGGCCTCATAGGAGTGCTCGATCGAGGTGACGTACTGCGCGTTGCTGTGCGCCCCGTGGTTATCGCCTGGGTCGTATCCCCGGGCCTCGTCGTGCCGGCCGAAGTCCACGGTCGTGAAGTTGTCCCGATCCGAGCCGCCGAAGTTCACGTCAAGTTTCGGCACGAGATCGTTCGAGTGCTGGAAGGCGACGACGGGCACGTCGCTCGGGACATCGAAGCCGTCGACCGGCGAACCGTTGGTGATGACGCCGATGGGTTCGTAGGGCAGCTCGCCGCTGCTGGCGAGTTTGGCGGCGAGGATACCGCCTTGGCTGAATCCGGTGAAGACCACGGGATCGCCGTTGGCCATCCCTGCTTCCTGCATCGCCCGCAGAGCTGCCCGTTCGAACTGTGTCTGCAGATCGCCGTTGAGCATGAGGCCCAGGTTGTTCTTGCCATCGTTCATTGCACCCTGCCCGCCAGCATCCAGCCACTCCTGGGTGGAGGGCAGGGAAACTACCCAGTGTTCGCTGCCGTCATCGGCGCGAACAAGTTTGATGTCAAAGGCCGTCGAGTCCTTCCCGCCCATCCGGTCGGTCGTACCGTTGACGCCAACGAAGTCAGCGAAGGAATCCAGCCGCTCAACCTGCTGGGCCTCTTCCCACGCGCGCCTCTTGGCGTCATAGGCCGGATCATCTATGGATGGCCCTTCGTACCGAGAGACCGGTCCGATGTCGCGCATTCCGTCGCGGATCGTGCCTCCGTAGTAGGTTCCGAGCAGTCCGCCGACCGCGCCGCCGAGGACGGGCATCATCAACGCGACCGTCTCCCGCAGGTGGACGAGCAGGGCCTCAGAT
>JAJYRV010000321.1 GCA_021793935.1 Actinomycetes bacterium
GAGGAACTCCCGAGACACCCCGCGCTCGGTGAGTCTGGCGCCGGGAAACGGGGCGTAGCGAATCGCTACCGGGTGCTGCTCACCGCGGCTGCGCACGATCGGTGCTCCCTCGAGCAGGTGCGCGAACCGTTCGGCGTCGAGCGTCGCGGACATCGCCACGAGGAAGAGGTCCTCGCGCAGTAGCCGGAGTTCGGAGAGCATCCCGAGCAGCAGGTCGGTGTCGAGGCTGCGTTCGTGGACCTCGTCGAGGATGACTGCGCCCACGCCGGCGAGTTCAGGTTCGGAGAGTAGGCGCCGCAACAAGACCCCGGGGGTGAGGAACTCGACAATGGTCTCCGCACTTCGCGCGCGCTCCCCGCGGATGGTGAAACCAGCCCGCTCGCCCACGGGCGAGCCGTCGAGGTACGCGAGCCGGTTCGCTGCCGCCCGCACTGCCATCCGCCGAGGCGCGGTCACGAGTACGCGTCGAGCCCCGCCCGCTTCCGTGAGGTGATTCGCCACCGCGGGAGGGGCGAGGGTGGTCTTCCCCGACCCCGGCGGTGCCTGGATCACGCAGGTTCCACCCGCGAGTGATGACCGCAGTTGCGTCAGGTGGGGCGCGAAGGCGAGCCCTTCGCCGATCGAGGCGAGATCAAATGGTGGGCGCACTCCTAGAGTTCGTCGTCTTCACCGTCGAGATCATCGTTCCACTCCCGATCCTCCAATTCCCAGGCCTCATTGCGGGCACGGGCGATCTCACGCGCATGCTCGGCGGCTGCCCGGGTGGGATAGGGGCCGAGTCGGTAGGTGAATGAGCTAAGCATGCCGTGCTCCACTTCACCGGTCTCGGTGTTGTAGTAGTACGCGTGCTCCGCGTCCGGGCTCTTTCTTCCACTACTCATGATCATCCTCCTGCCTCACGCACCAGTCTCTCACCTTTGCCGCAGAACTCGCCATAGACTTGTCAGCATGGACTACAGCAGCTCGGATATCGCTTTCGGCATCGACATCGGCGGTTCAGGAATCAAAGGAGCGCCCGTCAACGTGAAGACGGGCGTTCTTCTTGATGACAGGTACCGCATCCCCACCCCCCGTCCCGCGACGCCGGAGGCTGTTGCTGAGGCTATTCGTCAGATCCTCGCCCATTTCGAGGTTCCCGCGCATGCGACGGTCGGGGTGACCTTCCCCGGCATCATCCAGCACGGGGTGTGCCGTTCGGCGGTGAATATGGACGGCGATTGGGTCGACCGCGACCTCGTGGAGTTGCTCCGCGAACACGTGGGGATCGAGGCGACCGTGATGAACGACGCCGACGCCGCCGGTTACGCGGAAACCTTGTACGGCGCCGGCCAGAACATCGACGGAATGGTCCTCACGATCACGCTGGGCACGGGAATCGGCTCCGCCCTCGTCAACGACGGCCGCCTCGTACCCAACCTCGAACTGGGGCACCTGGAAATTGACGGCCACGACGCCGAATCTCGAGCCGCCGCCTCCATCAAGGATCGGGAAGGGCTGAGCTACGAGGAATGGGCGGTGCGCCTGCAGCGGTATTTCGAGGTGGTGGAGTTCCTGTTCTCCCCCGATCTGTTCATCGTCGGCGGCGGAGTATCGAAGGACCACAAGAAGTTCATGCCGCTCATCAAGACCCGCGCAAAAATGATCCCCGCCGAACTCCGCAACCACGCGGGCATCGTCGGTGCCGGATCATTCGCGGTCCATCAGCGGGGGTGAGCCGGCCTATACGCCGGGTTCTGTGACCAGCTGCGAGGCTGGCGGCGATCATCCATCTAGGAGGCAAGTTACCCTGCCCCTCAAGCGATCCACCCGCACGCATCGGACGAGCAGCCCGAAACCGCGTGCTGTCTGATCTTGCTCCCGGTGGGGTTTACCAAGCCGCTCTAGTCACCTAAAACGCTGGTGGTCTCTTACACCACCTTTTCACCCTTACCACTCGCGTGGCGGTTTGTTTTCTGTGGCACTTTCCCGCGGGTCACCCCGGGTGGGCGTTACCCACCACCGTGCTCCGTGGAGCCCGGACGTTCCTCGGCGCATTACTGCGACGCGATCGCCCAGCCGGCTCACCCGCCTCCTAGTTTACGCTAGCCTGGCGTGGTGTTCATCCTGCTTCCCCCATCTGAAGGCAAGACCACTCCTACCTCGGGGAAACCGGTGGACCTCCCCGCCCTCTCCTACCCCGAACTCACCACGGCCCGGACCCACGTCATCGAGGCTCTCACCGCTGCCTCCGCGGGCGGGCCCGAAGCGATCAATGCCCCGCCCAGCACCGCGGCTGAGGTGGAGGCGAACATCCACTTGTTGCAGGCGCCCGCGGCTCCCGCGAGCGAGGTCTATACCGGGGTTCTGTACGCGGCGGCCGGGCTCGCCGACCTCGCGGGACCCGCGGCCGAGCGGGCCCGGGGACACGTGCGGATCGCCTCGACTGTCTTCGGCTTCCTCGCCCCGAGCGATGAAATTCCTGCCTATCGGCTTCCACCGGCAGCGAAGCTCCCCGAGATCGGCGCGCCAATCCCCTACCTCAGCCCGGCGGTGGGCGAGGTGATGGACGCCCAGGCGCCTCGCCTCGTGCTCGATTGCCGGTCCGGGCCGTACGTGCGGCTCTGGCGCCCGACTTGCCCGTGGGTCCACGTCAAAGCGATCGAGATCCGCGGTGGTAAGCCCGTGGTCGTCTCTCATTTCGCCAAACACCACCGCGGCGTGCTCACCCGCCACCTCCTCACTCGCGCCGCGGAGTTACCCGCGACGGTGGACGAGGTAGCTCAGGCGGCCCGCGAACTGTTGGGCACCGAGTACGCCGAGGTCACCCTTGCGAAAGGTAAGCCCGGTACTCACGTGTTGGAACTCACCTTGCGGAGTTAGTCCTCGACGCGGATGAGCAGGTACTCGTAATCCTCGGATTGAATCACCTGCTCCGGAGGTGCCGATTTGATTGCGGCTTTTTCGGTGAGGCTCAGCGGTACCTGCACGCCCACGGTGCTCTCCCCGCGCAACGCGACGGCCGCGAGGCCGCCCGTTCGTTCCCGGACCTCTTCATACAGGCTCAGCAGTTCCTCGGAAATCCCCTCTGTGAGCCGCCCCCGGGACGCCGAGACCGTCTCCGTTTCGCCGTCGATCTGGGCGAACACCTCGTCCCGCTCGGCCGTCACCTCGTCGATCTGGGTGTTCAACGCTTCGAGTTGCGTGTCGATCGCCGCAATGTCGGATTCTGCTTGCTCAACGGCTTCCATCTGCTCCAGCTGCGCCTCCTCGAGCACGTTCTGCCGCCGCGCCAACGCCTCCAGTTCCGCCGTGAGGTTCTGCAGTTCCTTCGGGGTGCCCTGGCCGGAGTTCAACCGGGCCTGCCCGCGT
>JAJYRV010000322.1 GCA_021793935.1 Actinomycetes bacterium
GCGTCGTTGGCGTTTTCGCAGATGCCTGTTACGTCTATCAGATCTGTGTGCATGGCAGTCATCAGGCCTCCGAGGTCGAATTCGGGAACACTTCGGGGAGTACCCGCCGAAGCGGGGGTTTATACATCGGGGCGCGTCGAGGGCACCGGTGGCGGGCGCGGCGATGTTTGGTTTTTCTCGCGGTGGGTAACTGTATGGGCAGGAAGCAGGAGAATTGATGAGAAGACGGGATTGTATGAGTACAGGAATCGACTTCGCTCGGGAACAGGAGCCGTTTGAGGAGATCCGCTCGATCGCGGTGTTGCGGGGCGGGGGGCTGGGGGACGTGCTGTTCGCTGCGCCCGCCATTGCGGCGCTGCGCGCGACCTACCCGCAGGCGCGGATCACCCTGCTGGGTACGACGTTGCACCGGCAGCTCCTGTTGGGGCGGTTCCGGGCGGTGGATGAGGTCGACGTGATTCCCGGGGTGCCCGGTGAAACCTCGGGCGACACCGGAGACCGGGATGCGGTCGAGGCGCTCGTGGAGCGGCTCTCGGGTAGTTTCGACCTGGGCGTTCAGCTCCACGGCGGGGGCAGGAACTCCAACCCGTTCCTGCAGCGGTTCGGCCCCCGGCACACCGTGGGTACGAGGACCGAGGACGCCGCCCCGTTGGAACGGAACCTCGCGTATGTGTATTACCAACATGAGATCCTCCGCGCGCTGGAAGTGGTCGGGCTGGCCGGGTGCCGCCCCGTGACCCTGGAACCGCGGATCACGCCGAGCGCGCAGGATCGCGCGGCGGGCGATGCGTGGCTGCGGGATCTGCCCGGGCCGGTGTTGGTGGTCCATCCCGGGGCGACGGATCCGCGGCGGCGGTGGCCCGTGCCGCGGTTCGCCGAGATCACGGCGAGGTTCGTGCGGGCGGGAGCGCCGTCGTCGTCGGGGGCAGGCAGGATGCCCGGGCGGCGAAGGGTATTTCCTCAAGATCCTCCTCGCGGCCTGCGTCGATGGCGGCCGGGCGGAGGACGTTCGTGAGGTGCACATGCCCAATGGGGTCCCCATCCTGCTGAGCAAGCACCCGATCCACGGGTGGCGCAGGAGCCAGACGCCCGCGCTCGAGGGAGAAAGATTAGAGTGAGCACATGCGCCCTCGCTCGTTGCTCGTTCTCCGGCCGATGTTCAGCGCGGCCTTGCTCACGCTCGCATTCGCGGGTTGCAGCAGCCCGCAGGTAGACGAAACCGGGCAAGGCGCGAGCGAGGTGGAATCGCCCACGTACTCCCCGACCACGAATCCGCCCGTTGAGACCGAGGAGCCCGGCTCGGGCGACGACAACCGCGAGGCACTCCTCAACGCGATCGACACCGCACTCACCGAGGTCGAAGGTTCGCGGCTCTATGCGGTGGAGAGCGAAAACGGCGGCACGGTATGGGAAGTGGAAGTCGTGACCGAGGCGGGGCAACGGTACGAAATCGACCTCACCGCCGATGGGCAGAAGGTCGTGAGCGGCCCGGAGGAGAAATCCAGCGAAGCCAAACACCGACAGCGGGTCGAGGGCGCCAGCGTCCCGATTTCGGAGATCATTGATACCGCGGTGGAACACACGCCCGGGGTCGTCATCGAACTCGAGCTCGATACCTCAGGGGGCGTGATCGTCTGGGAGGTCGAGGTCGCCTCCGTCGATGGTCAGAGCGTGGAATTCGACATCGACGCGGGCACCGGCGCAGTCATCGGCTGACTACGTCACGCCCGCTGCTGCCGTAACCTAAAGCCATGCACGTGCATGAACTCGCCGAGATCCTTGACGCAACTCTCCTCGATCCCGAAGCGCCCGCGACCCGGGGTGGGGAGGAGATCACCGGAGTCACTCACAACGCCGCGTGGACGCAGCCGGGGAACGTGTTCGTTGCGATCCGCGGCGCCCGCGCCGATGGGCACGCGTTCATCCCCGACGCGGCGGCTGCCGGCGCGATCGCCGTCGTTGGTGAAGGGCTGCCCGCGGACGTCATCACGTCCCTGCCCTACCTTGAGGTCTCGGACGCCCGGACCGCGCTCGCCGAGGCGGCCGCGGCCCTCGCCGGCGCCCCCAGCAGGCAGCTCTCCGTCGTGGGAATCACCGGGACAGACGGAAAGACGACGACGGCGTGGCTCACCCGGCATCTGCACCGCAAGGCCGGGCTCCGCACCGGTTTGCTCTCCACGGTCGGTTACGAACTCCCCGATGGAATATTGCGGCAGTTCCCCGACCACTTCACCACCCCGGAATCCCCGCAGGTGCAAGCGATCCTGCGGGAAATGGTCGATGCCGGGGCGCGGGCGGCGGTGCTGGAGACCTCCTCCCACGCCCTCGCTTTGAAGCGGGTTCACGCGGTCGACTTCGACACCGCCGTGTGGACGAACCTCACCTCCGAGCACCTCGACTTCCACGGCACCCTCGAGCAGTACTTCGAAGACAAGGCGAGCTTGTTTGCCCGAGCGGAGTTCGCCGTCGTCAATGTTGACGACGAATGGGGCCGCCGGCTGCTGCCCCGGTGTGCGAATGTGGAAACCTACTCCGCTTCCGGGGCGGAGGCCGATTGGGTCGCCCGCGACGTGGAGGAACACCCGACGCACCTGAGTTTCACCGTGGAATGCTCATACGGCGAGGCGGCGGTGCGAGTGCCGATGGTCGGCCCGTTCAACGTGGCGAACGCGCTCGCAGCGATGGCCGCTACGGCGAGGAGCGGGGCGAGCCTCGAGCAGCTGGTGAACGGTCTCGCCGAATTCCCCGGGGTGCCGGGGCGGATGCAGCTCGTACTTCCCGAGGGGCCCCGCGAGGGCGCGTTCCCGCGCACGATCATCGACTTCGCCCACACCCCGGCAGCGCTGGAGAATCTGCTGACGACGCTGCGCCCCTCCACCGAGGATCGACTGTGGGTGCTCATCGGCGCCCCCGGGCAGCGCGATACGACGAAACGTGGGCCGATGGGCGAGGTCACAACCCGGCTCGCGGACGTCGTCGTCTTCACCGAGGACGACCCGCGAGACGACCCGGCCTCCCGCATCATCGCCGAAATGGCTGCCGGGACGCAGGGGCGGACGAATTATCTCGCCATCCCTGACCGCACCGAGGCGATCACATACGCCCTCACCCACGCGGGGGAACACGACACGGTCGTGCTCGCGGGGAAGGGTGCCGAGATGTTCATCGCCCGTGAGCACGGGGACGATCCGTGGGATGAGGCGGCGGTAGCTTTTGCAGCGCTAGCTGCCCGGGATCTGTAGGCTGGACGGGTACTAGAGGAGGAGACGTGCAAACCGAGCAGAAACCTAGCATCGGTGAGATCATCGCCGATATTACGGATCAGATCAAAGGTCTGGTCC
>JAJYRV010000323.1 GCA_021793935.1 Actinomycetes bacterium
CGAGGCGTGGTCCTTACCCGTGGAGTGGACGACGGAGAACTGGAAACTCGCGTGGACCTCCCTGTCCCCCGCCCTGTGGCGGACGGTGCAGATGGTCATCCCCTCGGCGATCATCGCCGCGTTCCTGGGGTCGATGAACGGGTTCGTGCTCTCGCGGTGGAAGTTCCCCGGCGCCAATCTCGTGTTCACGCTCATCTTGTTCGGGATGTTCATCCCCTACCAGGCGGTGATCATTCCCCTCAACCAGGTGCTCCTCGCCCTGCACATCCCCTCGGGCGTGCCCTCGCTGATCCTGTTACACGTCATCTATGGGATCCCGATCACCACGTTGATCTTCCGCAACTACTACGAATCCATTCCCGAGGAGCTCATTGAAGCCGCCCGGATGGACGGGGCGGGGATGCTGCGCACCTACCGCTCGGTGGTGTTGCCGATCTCGATCCCGAGTTTCGTCGTCGTCCTCATCTGGCAGTTCACCAGCGCGTGGAACGACTTCCTGTTCGCCGTGTTCTTCTCCGACGCGACGACGGGGCCGGTCACCCTCGCGTTGAACAACCTCGCCAACGGGGCCCAGTTGCAGAACTACGGCGCGTCGATGGCGGGTGCCCTACTCGCCTCGCTGCCGACGCTCGTGGTGTATATCCTTCTGGGCCGCTACTTCGTCTCCGGGCTGATGTCTGGGTCGGTCAAGGGGTAGCCCGGCGCGCCTCAGTAGAGTTCGAGGCCTTCCTCGGTGAGTACCTCGTCGATCGCTGCCCGCGCGGCGGAGGCAGAGTAGCCTTTGCGTGCGAGCGTGCCGTACAGCCGGTTCCGTCGTTTCTTCGGCTCCACCGACCGCATCGACGCGACCCGCTTGCGGACCAGGGCGCGCGCGGCGTCCGCCTCGTCGTCGGCATCCACCTGCTCGAGCGCCGCCTCGGCGGTGTCGGAATCGATGCCTTTGCGTTCCAGTTCCACCTTCAGCGCCCGCCGGGCGAGGCCGCGCTCGGCCTGCCGCGTGCGTACGAGCATCGCGGCATATTCCGCGTCGTCGATCAGGCCCACCCGCGTGAGGCGTTCGACCACCTCCTGCGCGGCCGCGGCAGGCACCTGCCGGGCGAGCATCGCCTCGCGCAGTTGCTCGGAGGATCTCGCCGAGAAGTTCAACTGGCGAAGCGCGATCTCCCGGCCCCGCTCCACCCACTCCTCGTGGGAGCTCGGCTCCCTGGATGCGGGTTTCGCCGCCGGCCCCGCCGCCGCCGTCTCCGGTTCCGGCGGCGGCGTCGACCCCGGCGCGGGATCGAACAGCGTGCGGGTTCCCGGCTCGCCGTCCGCGTGTTTGGAGAGGAGTTCCCGTAGGTGGGCGATCGTCGCCTCCCGTGCCGCCGGGTCGGTGGGATCCGGCGGCACAGGCGGGTTCGGTTGCGAGGCGGAGGGGTCTGGCCCCGCCATCAGAAGTCGACGGGTACCGGTGCGGCCTCTTCCTCCGCCCGGACACCGATACCCAGGGTTGTCTTGATCTTCTCTTCAATCTCGTTCGCGAGGTCCGGGTTGTCTTTGAGGAAGTTCCGCACGTTCTCCTTCCCCTGACCCAACTGATCGCCCTCATACGTGTACCAGGAGCCGGACTTTCGGACGATCCCGTGCTCCACCCCCATGTCGATGAGGCCGCCTTCGCGGGAGATCCCCTCGCCGTAGACGATGTCGAACTCCGCCTGCTTGAACGGCGGGGCCATCTTGTTCTTCACCACGCGGGCGCGGGTGCGGTTTCCAACAGCGTCGGCACCATCTTTAAGCGTCTCGATCCGGCGCACGTCGATCCGTACCGAGGAGTAGAACTTCAACGCCTTGCCACCGGTGGTGGTTTCCGGGCTGCCGAAGAACACGCCGATCTTCTCCCGCAGCTGGTTGATGAAGATCGCCGTGGTTCCGGAGGCCGACAGCGCCCCGGTGAGTTTCCGCAGCGCCTGGGACATCAGGCGCGCCTGCAGCCCCACGTGGGAATCACCCATTTCCCCTTCGATCTCGGCTTTGGGAACGAGGGCGGCGACGGAGTCGACGACGACGATGTCCAGCGCGCCGGAGCGGATGAGCATGTCGGCGATTTCCAGGGCCTGCTCCCCGGTGTCGGGCTGGGAGACGAGCAGCGCATCGGTGTCGACTCCGAGCTTCTTCGCGTATTCCGGGTCGAGGGCGTGTTCGGCGTCGATGAACGCCGCAATTCCCCCGGCTCGCTGGGCCCCGGCAACCGCGTGGAGCGCCACCGTGGTTTTCCCCGAGGACTCCGGTCCATAGACCTCGATGATGCGGCCTCGGGGAAGCCCGCCCACGCCGAGTGCGACATCGAGGGCGATGGAACCGGTGGGGATCACCGCCACTGGGGGACGGTTGTCATCCCCCAGGCGCATCACCGACCCCTTCCCGAACTGGCGGTCGATCTGGCCGAGGGCGACTTCTAACGCTTTTTCACGATCTGGGTTACGAGACATATCTGCTCACTTTCACTCGGGCGGTGCTCCGCCGGTTCGGATAAGGGCTGGTCATTTCAGGCAGGTGCTCTCTCCGAGCTCTGCACCTATGGGAAGGCTATGCCCGACCACTGACATGCGTACCGCGGGCCGATTCTCATGTGGATCCCGCACAGGGGCGCCGCCACTGTGGATAACCATCCGGTCCGATTCCCATACCCCCACTGTAGACGAACAGCTGTTCGAGGTGAACCATTTGCGGCGCGACACGCCCAAGCCGACCGAGATTTATTCGCACGTCTTGTGAACTCTCCTGGCTTTCACTACGATCAGCTTCTCCATACTCATCGCTGAGCGAAACGTCATGCCGAACCAAACCCGAGCATCTTTCTACTCCTTTGTTGCCGCGCTCCTTGGCGTGCTTGCCCTCGCCAGCCCCGCCGCGGCCGGTGGCCCGTCCCCGGGCGCGCACACCGACCCGCTCCCGCCCCCGCCCATCCCGCCCGGGGAGCTCGAGGAGATCGTCGCCGAACTCGATCTCAAGATCGCGGAGCGGGAGGCCGAGCGCTCCGGGGAGGATTCACCAGCGCGCACCTTCAGCGTTCCCGACCCCGCCCCGAGTCTCGTTCCGCCCGACCCCACAGATTTTGAGGACATCGAACCCGATCCCGCCGGGTATGGGATCCCGGTCTCCGCTGAGCGCTTTGCCGACGGCGAGGGATATCTCCTCCCCCGCCCCGCAAGCGGCGGCGAGGCCGCGGGCGTGGTGCCGGAGGGGCTCGAGGAGTTCTATAGCCAGGACCTCGCGTGGGAGACCTGCACGGATTTCGGCGGGGCACAAGGAGCCGAGGGCGACGGGGAGATCGAGTGCGCCTACGTCATC
>JAJYRV010000324.1 GCA_021793935.1 Actinomycetes bacterium
TTGCCCTGGGTGTTGCTTGCGCTCGGGCTCATCACGTTTGCCATCGCCGTGATCGGGGGGCAGGTATCCAGTGGAACCCGGGGCGCCACCTGGGCCGCCGTGCTCATCGGCTGCGCACTCCTCGCGCTCGTCGGCTGGGGCCGCGGTGACGAAAACGCGGGGTATGTGTGGGTGCCACTGGTCGTCGCCGGTGGTGCCAGCATCGCGCTCCTCGGGGGCGTGGGCGCCCCCGCTGCCCCGCTCGCGGCTGCCGCGGGGTTTGCGATCGTCGCTACCGGCGGGGCGTTTCTCGGGCTCATCGCCGCGCCCTTGACGACCCGGGCGCTCGGCGCTCCGATCGCGGTGATTTCCGGGGCGGTAGCGGTGCTGCTGTTCGTCGGCTCGTTTCTCGGGTGGGGTCTGGAGCAGTCCGCGGTCGTGGCGGGAGCGGCCTCCTGCGTGGGGCTGCGCGCCCTGCCCTACCTCCTCGTCAAAGTCGACGATGGGCACCACATCGATTACGGCCGGTTCATGATCGTTCGCTGGACCGTGCGGGGGCGGGTTCCCACGTATCGGCCCACCGTCGAGGCGGAGTCGATCCGCCGCCGAGTGCAGGCCACCGAAGCGCGCCTGCAGACCTCGATGATCTACCTTTCGGCCGTGGCAGGCATCGGGATGTGGGCCGCGGCGTTGCAGCTTTCCTCCGAATCACTCCTGGAGCGCAGCACCGCCGCTGTCGCCATCGTGCTCAGCGCCCTGGGGATGGTCCTGGTATCCCGGAAGACGACGGCGTCGATCCTGAAGCGGCCGCTGCGGGTGGGGGCCGGCGCTGGAATCGCCGGTGCCGCGGCGATCGGCACGAGCCAGTGGGCAGCGATGACGGGGACGACGGCGCTGCTGCTTGCCGGAGCGATGCTCTTCGCCGGAGTCGTCACGGCAACGATCGCCCCGGCGATCGCGAGGGGGGCACGCTCCATCGGCTGGTCCCGGGTGGGCGACCTGTTGGAGGCGGTCGCGATCGCGTTCGTGCTTCCCGCCGCGATAGTTTCCGTTGGCACAATAGACTTCCTGCGGGGGGTATTTTCTTAGATGACGCCGAACGTTTCGTTCGCCCGCGCACGCCTCTGGGCGAATCCCGCATCAACACGAACGCGGATCGCGGCCTACAGCATCGACGCCGCGGTGGTGATCGCCGTCGGCACGGCCACCGCGTTCATCTCTGAGAGCTTCGTACTCACCGCCATTGTCGCCCTGCAGTTGGCGCTGCTTCTCGTCATCGCCGAAGCGCGCACCGGCGCCACGGTAGGCAACCTGGTGATGCGGATCCGCACCACCCGCGACGACGTTCCCTACTCGCTGGGGATCGGGCGCAGCGTGCTTCGTGCGGCGGTGCAGGGGGCAGGGTTCGCCGTCGGTGCGGTGGGTGCGTGGGTGATCGTTGCAACGGGACTAGCCGATCCCCACCGGATGGGCAGGACCTGGTCTGACCGGGTCGGCCGGGCGCTCGTGGTCAAGGTACCCCGCCCAGAGGAGCTCAAAGCTCTCTCCGCGTGGCTCGCCGAACGCCACGCGAAGGGGGAACTGGGGGAACCCGCAGCCCTGGCCGCGCAGACGCCAGCAGTGGCGGCGGAGCCCACACCGGCCCCACGGCCGCAGCAGCACCACCCGGCCGCGACCCTCGGCACCGGGGCGCATGCGCAGGCGCTGTCGGGCACGCTCGACGCCCCGCTGGTCCCCGCCGAAGCGCTGCCCACGCACGTCGAGAAAGCCGGCCCGCAGGTTCTCCTCACATTTGACACCGGCCAGCGCGAACTCTTCGCCATTCCCGGAGTGATCAACCTCGGCCGCCGCCCGGATCGGCACGCGGGCGACGACCGCACCCTGGCGGTCACCGACCCGGATCGAAGCGTGTCCAAGACCCACCTGCGGATCGAGTGCCGCCCCGACACCATCTGGCTCACCGACCTGGAATCCACCAACGGTTCAGAAATCTTTGACGATTCCGGAAACTCCCACGTGCTCGCGCCCGGCCAGCGGGTGCGGTTGGACGAAGGAGCAAGAGTTCGCGTGGGAAACCGCAGTTTCACGATCGCCGCAGTCGCCGGTGATGAGTAAAGGATTCCTAGCCGAGAAGGAACGGTATTTCAAAGTTCAAGCACATAGTTCCTTGGTTTTTTGATAAAACTCCTCTAACTTAGTTTGGTGACGCCGCAGCGACCGCTGCGGCAAGACTTGTCGGACGAGCGGACGTGTTCGCTCACAACCTCGGGAGGTTGAGTTGGCTGGAGTAATTTCGGCTGAAGAAGGTGCCCTACGCCGTGGGCAACAGGCCGTAAATGAAGCAAAATCGGGAATTGACAACCACACGAAGAAGGTTCGTGGCGAGATTGAACAGCTCCGCGGCTATTGGTCCGGCGCGGCAGCCACGTCCTTCACGCAGCTCATGACCCGGTGGGACGAAGAGACCCGCAAGCTCAACGAAGTGCTCGTCACGCTTGAGCAGAACCTCCGCAGCACCGAGACCGACCAGGCGCAAACGGAACAGGCGCACAAAGAGGCGATTGCCAACCTGGGTTCGATGATGGGCGGCGCCTAAGAGCGCTCGGTTTTTGGAAAAGAGGTAACTAACGATGCAATCAATGTCCGTACAGACCGCCCAGGTCAGCGCCCTCTCTGCACAAATCCGCAACGGTTCGCAGCAGATCCGCGCGGAAATCGAACGCCTCGAAGGCGAAGTGGCAAAGCTCCGCAGCGCGTGGAGTGGTGAGTCCCAGCAGGCATACGACACAGCCCAGCGGAAGTGGACCCAATCCCTCAACGAAATGCAGTCGCTGTTGGAGCGGATCTCCACCAGCACCGAGCAGATCGCCCAGGCATACAACCAGAGCGACGCCCGCAACGCGGGTCGCTTCGCGTAATCTCCCTCTTAGGTGGGTCGTACCAGCGATGGTGCGGCCCACCTATTGGGTTCCAGGGGCGTCCGCGCCGACGCCCGCGGCCCCTGCCCTCCACTGTTGATCACGCGGTTATTTGTTTAGACCCAGAGGAACTCGACCATGAGCCAATCCGCTGCGGAGAAGATCATCATCGACGACGATGTGCTGGTCGACCACGTACGCACCTTGACGGACGCCTCCGGTCTCATCACGACGGCCGCGGAGCCCGCAACGAAGCCGATCTCTGAGTCCGGGTTCGGCGTGCTGTGCTCGTTCCTCGTCGCCCCCATGAACGCGATGGCAGGGCGGGTCGCGAAGACTGCTGAGGAGGCCGCCGTGCTCGCGGAGCGGATGAGCGATCGGTTAGCCGATGCGCGTAGAGAGTTCGCGCAGGACGAGGAGCA
>JAJYRV010000325.1 GCA_021793935.1 Actinomycetes bacterium
GAAATACTCCACGTGGTGGTACTCCGAACCCGGTTGGACGCCGTCGCGGACCCCGGGCGACCACAGTTTCACCCCGCCGGCAGCGTCCCGGGCGAGGGGATGGTCCGTTTCGATGGGGCGGGGCCGGATGAGCCAGGATTCCCCCGAACCCAGCGTCGTGAGTCCGCGCAGGAGTTTGCCCGAGGGCGCGGCGATGACCGGGCCCATCTGGGCGGTGAGATCCTCCGGTGTGCCCACCTTCAGGGAGGTCACGGCGTCGAGGAGTTGGCTGCGGAATCGTTTTGAGTGGGCGACGGAGCCGACGAGGATGACGAGGGAAGCAGCGGAGCACTTCTGGCCTGCGTGACCGAAGGCGGAGGCGGCAACGTCCTTCGCCGCGAGGTCGAGATCGGCGTTCGGGGTGACGATGATGGCGTTCTTGCCCGACGTTTCCGCGAAGATCGGCAGATCGGGGCGCAGGGAACGAAACAGCGCAGCTGTGTCGTACGAGCCGGTGAGGATCACTTGGTCGACCCGGGGGTCGGCGATGAGTTCGGAGGCGGCCTCGTCGCTGGGGAATTGGACGTATTGCAGCACCTCCCGCGGTACTCCCGCCTCCCAGAGGGATTCCGCGATGACCGCTCCGGTCCGGGCGGCCGCGGGGGCGGGTTTGAAGATCACGGCCGAACCCGCCGCGAGGGCGGCGAGGACCCCGCCGGCGGGGATCGCGGCGGGAAAGTTCCACGGCGGGATGACGGCGGTGAGCGCACGCGGGGAGAACTCGGCGCCGTCGATCGTGGTCATCTCGGTAGCGAGGGAGGCATAGTAGTGGGCGAAGTCGATCGCTTCGCTCACCTCGGGATCGCTCTGGTCGAGGGTCTTGCCGCACTCCGCGCCCATGACCTCGAGCAGGTCAGCGCGCCGGTGTTCGAGCATCTCCCCGGCGCGGTGGATGATTCGGGCCCGTTCGGAAACGGGCCGTTCCTGCCAGGTGGTCGCGGCGCTGCGCCCGCGGTCGAGTACCTCGCTCAACGCGGTGGAATCGGGCAGGGTATGGCTGCGGACGAGATCGAGGCCGAGCTCGGAATCGATCATCCGCCCGGCGATCTCCCGGCCCCACTCCCGGTTCCCGGCGAGGTTGGGGTCGGTGTTCGGCCGGTTCGAGAAGCCCGCCGCGGCGATCTCGTTCGCGTGCGGTGCCACGGCGTGGGCGTCGGTGCGGCGGCGGTCCTGGCCCCGGGAGGGCGGGGGAACCCGATAGTTCTCAGGCCGGCCATCGCCGGTGATCTCCGCCAATTGTTCCAGCGAGCCCAAAAAACGCTCTTTCTCCCGCTCGAACAACGCCTCGTCGTCAGCGAGATCGAAGACGGCGGACATGAAGTTCTCCTGGCTCGCGCCTTCTTCCAGGCGCCGGATGAGGTAGGCGATCGCGACGTCGAACTCGCCGGGATGGACGACTGGCGTGTAGAGCAGCAGCGAGCCCACGTCCCGTTTCACCGCCTCGGCCTGCCCGGTCGCCATGCCGAGCAGCATTTCCACGTCCATCCCCTCCTCAACCCCTCGGGCACGGGCGAGCAGCCAGGCGAGGGCGAGGTCGAACAGGTTGTGCCCTGCCACGCCGATGCGAACGTTCTTCACACGCTCGGGGGTGAGGGCGTAGTCGAGCACCGCTTTGTAGGAGGTATCGGAACCTTGCTTGGAATCCCACGTCGCTAGCGGCCAGCCGTGGATTCGAGCGTCGACGATCTCCATCGGCAGGTTTGCCCCTTTGACGACCCGGACCTTGATGGGCGCCCCACCACGTGCAACACGGTCGGCTGCCCACGCTTGTAGGTCCATCATCACCCCCAGCGCGTCGGGAAGATAGGCCTGCAGCACGATCCCGGCCTCGAGGTCGTGGAACTCCGGGCGCTGCAGAACCCGCTTGAAGACGGCGACGGTGAGATCGAGGTCGGGGTATTCCTCCATGTCGAGGTTAATGAACTTGCGCGGAGATGCGGCGTGGGCCGTGGCGAACAGGGGCACGAGCCGGTCTTCCATATGAGCCACGGCCTCGTCGAAGGCCCAATGGTTGTGCGGTGCGACCGTGGAGGAGACCTTGATCGATACGTAGTCGACGTCGTCGCGCTCGAGGAGTCTATGGGTGCCGGCGAGGCGTCGCTCGGCTTCGGCCTCCCCGAGGATGTATTCGCCGAGCAGGTTCAGATTCAGGCGCACGCCATCGGTTTTGATCTTCTCGATGGCTTTGCCGAGTTTGGCATCGGTGGCATCGATGATGAGGTGGGAAACCATCTGGCGCAGGGCTTTTCGCGCGATGGGAACGACCACTCCGGGCGCGAGGCGGGAGGCAGCCCCGCCCAAGGAGACCAGCGAGCGGAGCCAGCCGAGGAATTGTGGAGTGATGGCGCCGAGTTCCCGGAGTTTCTTGGCCGCCGCCCGGTGATCTTCGGGGCGGACCACTTCATCGACGAAGCGCACCGTGAATTCCAGGCCGTGGGGGTCCTGGAGAACGCCGGCGAGTCGGGCCGCCGCGGGATCAACGGGATAGTTCTTCGCCTCGGTGAGCCAGCGGCGCACGAGGGCGACCGCTTCCTCAGCGAGATCCTGCGGGCGAATTTCGGTACTCATCCTCCACCTCTCCGGCGCGGGAACGGGCCGCGCTGTGGCCAGACTACAAGCGGGGCGGACGCCCAGAAGCCCAGAAACAGTTACTCTTGGTGGAGGTGATTAATTAGAAGCCCTTAATGGTGGAGGCGGGGAGTGTTGGATGTGAAGCGGCTCCGGCTGCTGTGGGAGCTGCGGGCCCGGGGCACGATCGCCGCCGTTGCCCGCGCCTTGAACTACACGCCCTCGGCGGTCTCCCAGCAGCTCACCCTGCTCGAACGCGAGGCGGGAGTGCCGTTGCTTCGCAAGGCCGGCAGGAGCGTGGAGCTCACCGCTGCCGGCGAAGCGCTGGTAGCCCAGACCGGCCGGGTGCTCGGCGCCCTGGAGCAGGCGGAGGCGGCGGTCGCCCGGTCGCAGACGACGATCTCCGGCGATCTGCGGGTCGCGGTGTTTCAAACGGCCGTGCTCACCCTCATGCCGGGGGCGCTGCGGAACCTGCGGATGGACTACCCGCACCTACGCGTCGAAGTCGTGCAGTATGAACCCGAGCTAGGGTTGTACGAAACGTGGGCGCGCGGCTTCGACCTCGTCGTCGCCGAGCAATACCCCGGTCACGCAGCAGCACACTTTGAGGGGTTGGACCGCCGCGGACTGCTCAACGACCCGATCCAGTTGGCCGTGCCGCCGGCCTCGGCGGCGGACGGGGCGTTCGCCAGA
>JAJYRV010000326.1 GCA_021793935.1 Actinomycetes bacterium
TGGACAAGCCCGATCGCGTCGGCGTAGGTGTAGGGCTGGGCGGAGCGGGGGCCGGCAGCATCCACGCCGGCGAGTTCCCGGTTGCCCACGAGCACGATCCCGAGCTTTTCGGGCTGGGCGGGCACGGCGGCGTAGATCTCGGCGAGCTCCTCGTCGCTGGGCTGTTGCGCATGTGGCGGCAGCGGCGAGGGTTTCGGCTGGCCGGTGAGTTCCGCGACGGAGGCGATCTCGTAGATCCCGAAATCGGTGTTTCCGCGGCCGACGTTCTTCACCGCGGCCTCGACGAGGGTGTCGATGACCGACGAGCGCAGCAGCGGCCGGTCGCCCGCGAGCGGGTTGACGAGCCGGAGGGCCCGGCGGCGCGCATCGTCCTCGCTCAACCCGAACTCATCGTGGCGGTCACTGGAGGTGAACGGGTAGGTGAGCACTTCGACCAGGCCGAGCCCGGCGAGCCGGTCGGCCACCTTCCGGCGGCGTTGCTGGTCGAGGGTGTACCCCTGGCCGGCCGGTGCCGTCGGCAGGATCGAGGGCACTTCGTCGTATCCGTGCAGGCGGACCACCTCTTCCACGAGGTGCTCCGCGGCGACGAGGTCGGGGCGCCAGGTCGGGGGCGTCACCGTGAGGGTGTCGCCCTCGCGCTCGACGTGGGCGCCGATCGCCTCGAGCAGCTCCGTGACGTCCGCTTCGGGGTATTCCACCCCCGCGATCCGGCCCGGCAGGGAGATGTCCATGGTGATCGGGCTCGGCGCAGTGGTGGTGTTGAGGTCGAATACCGCCGCGTCCGCCGTGCCGCCGGCGAGTTCGACGAGGAGCTCCACCACCCGGTCGGCCGCGACGGGGGCGAGCTCGGTGTCCACGCCGCGTTCGAAGCGTTTGGCGGCCTCGGAGGGGAGCCGGTGGCGCCGCGCGGAGCGAGCGATCGTGACCGGGTCGAAGTGGGCGGCTTCCACGAGCACGTCGGTGGTGGCACTGGAGACCTCGGTCTCCTGCCCGCCCATGACCCCGGCGATCCCCAAGATCCGTTCCCCGCCGGAATCGGTGATGAGGAGGTCCTCGGCGTGGAGGTCGCGGCCGACGTCGTCGAGGGTCGTGAGCTTCTCCCCCGGCCGCGCGCGCCGGACCGTGATGGGCGCCTGAAGGGTGCCCAGGTCGTAGGCGTGGAGGGGTTGGCCGAGGTCGAGCATGACGTAGTTGGTGATGTCGACCGCGAGGGAGATGGGGCGCATTCCTGCTTGGATCAGGCGCCGTTTCATCCAGTCGGGGGTGGGCGCATCCGGGTTGATTCCCCGCACGATGCGGGTGACGAACCTGTCACAACCCACGTTGCCCCGGATCGGGGCATCGTCGTCGACGACGACGGGGAAGCCCGCCTCGTTCGCGGCCGGCACCGGCCGAACCGCCGGGTCGCGGAACGCCGCCCCGGTGGAGTGGGAGTACTCGCGGGCGATGCCGCGCATGGAGAAGCAGTAGCCGCGGTCGGGGGTGACGTTGATCTCCAGCACCGCCTCGCCCAGGCCGAGGAGTTCCAGCGCGTCGGCGCCCGGGGCCGGGGCGGGGTCGGGCAGCACGATGATGCCCGAATGGTCCTCCCCGAGGCCGAGCTCGCTTTCCGAACAGATCATGCCGTCGGAGATGTGACCGTAGGTCTTGCGGGCGGAGATCGCAAAGTCCCCGGGAAGGACCGCCCCGGGCAGGGCGACGACGACGCTGTCCCCGACGCCGAAGTTGTGGGCCCCGCACACGATGCCGCGGTGACCCGCCTCGTCGTTGTGGTCCCCGACGTCGACGTGGCACCAGTTGATCGTCTTGCCGTTCTTCTGTTCCTCGGGCGTCACGGAGAGCACTTTGCCGACGACGAGGGGCCCGGTGACGACCGCGGAGGTGTCGATCGCTTCCTCCTCCAGGCCCACCCGCACGAGGTCATCGGCGAGGGTCTGCGGGGTGGCGTCGGCGGGCACGTCGACGTGATCGCGGAGCCAGGTAAGTGGTACGTACGGCATTTAGCGCTGTCCTCCCAGCGAGAAGCGGATATCTCCTTCGACCATGTCGTGCATGTCGTCGATTCCGTGGCGGAGCATGAGTGTGCGTTCGATCCCCATCCCGAAGGCGAAGCCGGTGTAGTCCTCGGGGTCGATGCCGCAGGCGATGAGGACGTCCGGGTTGACCATCCCGCACCCGCCCCACTCGATCCACCCCGGACCGCCCTTCTTCTGGGGGAACCACAGGTCCATTTCGGCGCTGGGTTCGGTGAACGGGAAGAAACTCGGGCGCAGCCGGGTGCGCGCCTCGGGACCGAACATCGCCTGGGCGAAGTGGTCGAGGGTGCCCTTGAGGTGGGCCATCGTCAGTCCCTTGTCCACAGCGAGCCCTTCGACCTGGTGGAAGATCGGGGTGTGGGTGGCGTCGAGCTCGTCGGTGCGGGCCACCGTTCCCGGGCAGGCGATGTACAGCGGCAGATCCCGTTCCAACAGGGTCCGCGCCTGCACGGGCGAGGTGTGGGTGCGCAGCACGAGGTGGGCAGCGGCCGGTTCGATGAAGAACGTGTCTTGCATCTGCCGCGCGGGGTGGTCGGCAGCGAAGTTCAGGGCGTCGAAGTTGAACCACTCGTGTTCCACCACGGGCCCTTCGGCGATTTCCCAGCCCATCGCGACGAAGAAGTCGGAGATCTCTTCCTGGATCACCGACAGGGGATGCCGCGCGCCGAGGGGGTATCGCTCCGTGGGCAACGTGACGTCGACCGTCTCCTCACGCAGGATCCGCTCGTCGCGCTCCGCCTCGAGCACGAGCTGCCGCTCGGCGATCGCCTTGTTCACCCGACCACGCGCCTGGCCGACGGTTTTCCCGGCGAGGGACTTGTCTTCCTTGGCGAGGTCCTTGATCGCCCGGTTCGCCAGCGCGAGCGGGCTCTTATCCCCCGTGTGCGCGATGCGGACCTCTTTGAGTTCCTCCAGCGTGGCTGCGGCGCCGATCGCCGCCAAGGCGGATTCGACCGCCGCCTCCACACCGGTGGGATCGAGCGGCGATAGGGCGGGCAAAGACATATAGCGACCTTCTTCTAGGTTGGTTAACCACAGGTGATTGTAGTCGGCTCCCTCACCCGTTCACCAACGGCCCTGGGCGGGGCCGTGGAACGCGGCGAGGAACTCGAGGTGTTCGCGCAGCCCCACCCGCTCGATCCCGGTCACCTCCCCTTCCCCGCGGGGAAGGACGGACAGCGGCGGGACGTAGGCGAAGCACTCAAGGGGCGTGGGCACGCCGAAATCGCCCACCGCCTCCGCCCA
>JAJYRV010000327.1 GCA_021793935.1 Actinomycetes bacterium
GGCGCCACCTAGCGCAGCGACCTTCGGGCTCCACACACCGCACGCGACGACGACGACGTCCGCGGCGATCTCCCCGGCGCTGGTGCGTACGGACTGCACCCGGCCATCTTTCACGTCGAAACCGGTCACCTCTACCCTCTCGCAGGTCGTGAGCGCACCCAGCGCCTCGGCGCGTTCGCGCATGATCCGGCCCGCTTCGACCGGGTTCACGATCGCTCCCGAGGGCGTGTAGAACCCCCCGACGAGGAGGTCGGTGTTGATGTAGGGCACGAGCTCACCGATCTCCTTGGGCGAGACCAGATGCGCCTCGATTCCCCAGGATTTTGCCGACATCATTCGCCGCTGGAACTCCGCGTACCGCTCCTGGCTGCGGGCCACCTCGAGTCCCCCGCAGTCGTGCAACACCCCGAGTTCGGTGTATTGGCGCACGGAGTCGAGCGTGAGATCGGTGAGCCCCTTGGAATGGTCCACGGGGAAGACGAAGTTCGAGGCGTGGCCCGTGGATCCGCCCGGATCGGGCAAAGGCCCCTTCTCGAGCAGCACAATATTGCGCCAGCCCATGTCCGCGAGATGCCACGCGATCGAATTACCCGCGATTCCCGCCCCGACGATGACCACATCCGCCTGCGTGGGTACCTTTGCCATGACATCCTCCATTAGCTGTCACAGAGATACTGTTCGTCCACGGTAGCCCTCGGCCGCTGGTTTGACCATGATGAATCCTCGCGCTCGCCTTAGAGTTGGGGCGTGAGTACTCTGCCTGAAAAAGTTTCCCAGACCTTCGACCCCGCCAAATGGCGCCTCATCGAGGGATTTGAATTCACCGATATCACCTACCACCGCGGCGTTGATCGCACCGGCGCAGATGAGCAGGACCTGCCCGTGGTGCGGATCGCTTTCGACCGCCCGGAGGTGCGCAACGCCTTCCGCCCCCACACCGTGGACGAGCTCTACCGGGCCCTTGACCACGCCCGGATGAGCTCCGACGTCGCGGCCGTCATCCTCACGGGGAACGGCCCGAGCCCCAAGGATTCCGGATGGGCCTTCTGCTCCGGCGGCGATCAGCGGATTCGCGGTCGCGATGGTTACCGCTACGCCGAGGGGGAGACGGCCGAGGAGATCGATCCGGCGCGGGCGGGGCGCCTGCACATCCTGGAGGTGCAGCGCCTCATGCGCACGATGCCCAAACCGATCATCGCGGCCGTCTCCGGGTGGGCCGCCGGGGGAGGGCACTCGCTCAACGTCGTCGCCGACCTTTCGATCGCCTCGCTCGAGCACGCGAAGTTCATGCAGACCGACGCGAACGTCGGTTCGTTCGACGCCGGCTACGGCTCGGGGCTCCTCGCGCGGCAGGTCGGGGACAAACGGGCGCGGGAGATCTTCTTCCTCGCCCGCGAGTACTCCGCGCAGGACGCCGAACGCTGGGGAGTGGTCAACGAGGCGGTTCCGCACGCGGAGCTGGAGGACACCGCGCTGGAGTATGCCCGCATCATCGCGACGAAGTCGCCGCAGGCCATTCGCATGCTGAAATTCGCGTTCAACCTTGTTGACGACGGTCTCGCCGGGCAGCAGGTGTTCGCCGGGGAGGCCACTCGGCTTGCGTACATGACCGACGAAGCGGTCGAGGGACGGGATGCGTTTCTTGAGCGCCGCGAACCGGACTGGTCGCAGTTCCCGCGGTACTTCTAGGACTGCTACCGCTTCTGCTCGCGCGCCCGGTCCTTCCCGGCGCAGCGGAAACGGACTGAACTGCGCACTTTCGAACACTTGTCCACAACCCCTAGACTTCGCACGCGTGTTCGATATAATGGTGGTATGTACACCGACGCCAGCCCCGCGATCACCGAAGTCGAGGACGTCCTCGACGGCGTTGCCGGCGTCCGCGAACAGCTCCGGCTCCTCGACCGCGGCCTCGTGGTGCTCGCGGTGGAGTGGGCGAAGCATCACCCCACCGATCCCTACCCTGCCGATCACCCGGGGTTCGAGGGAATGGAAGAACAGTGGGTTTTCGATCAGCTCAGCGCCAAAGGGTGCTTGGCGTTCGATGACGATTCCATCACCGAGTTCGCGATCGCGGCCGGCTTGACGGAGCACACCGCGCGCAAACTCGTTCGGGAATCCCTCATGCTCGTGCACCTCCTTCCCCGCGTCTGGTCCCGGGTACTCGCCGGTGGACTCGACGTGTGGCGCGCCCGCCTCCTCGCAGGGGACTGTTTCGACCTCACCCCAGAGGCTATCGAGTTCATTGATCGGCACATGTCTGAGCGCACCGCGCGTATCACCCAGACCTCCCGGGATCGGATAGTCGCCGAAGCTCGGAAACGCTTTCTGGCGGAAGCGGAAGAGACCGAGGATGACCAGGCCAAGAGCATGCGCGCCGTCGAGGTGTACACGAATGAGCACCACCGGGGCATTGTTCCCGTGCTCGGCCACATGGACCTGCCCGACGCACTCGCGCTGGATGCCGCACTCACCGCGGGCGCTCAAGCGCTCAAGGACGCCGGCTCCGACGCGCCCTTGGGCACCCGGCGTGCCTGGGCGTTGGGCGACCTCGCACGCAGCGCGACGGGGCACGGCACGCTGTTCTCGGATTCGTTCTCCGACGACGGCGCCGCCCTCTCCCCCGCGCCTGCGGATCTGCCCGAGGGCACGTGGGTACCGGCGGACCTCGCCGGCTCCGCCCCGCCCACTGGCGCCGCGTCTCGTCCGTTCTGGAACGGCAAGGGGGCGAGCCCTCCCGGCGTCAAACTCTTCATCCACCTTCCCCACTCGGCTGTCTCTGAACCAGCCCGCGGCGTCTCAGTCGTGGAGGGCAAGGGGGTTCCCGGGCCGGTCGTCTACGACCCACGAACGATTCGCGAATGGTTCACCCGCCCCACGCTCGCAGGAGCATTCGCGCCGGTGGTCGACGTCCGCCCCGTGCTCGACCTCGAGGAATCCATCAACTCCGATGCGTACCAGCCTCCCCGGCGCGCCCGCGAGCACGTCCAGCTCTCACACAACACGTGCGCGTTCCCGTTCTGCACCCGCCGGGCGCATCGCTGCGACACCGACCATACTGAACCGTGGAAACCCGATGGCACCGGTGGCGCGACCTGCACCTGCAACCTCGCTCCCCTGTGCCGCACTCACCACCGGCTGAAAACCCACGCCGACAATTCCCCGGTGACGAGCGGCAAGCACAGCGCATGGTCCTACGTGCACCTGGGTGACTCGGAATATTTCTGGACCGGGCCGCGCGGGATGCAATTCGTTCGCACG